>JAJFFA010000203.1 GCA_021776885.1 Planctomycetota bacterium | reverse complement strand
AACGGCGTTACCGGCCCCGGGAACTTCTACCTCGACCCGCTGTTCCTCGACCCGTCGGCGGACGACTACCGCATCTCCTGCGACTCGCCCTGCATCGACCGCGGGACGAGCAGCTTGCCCGACCTGCCGCTCTTCGACTTCGAAGGCGATCCGCGTCCGATTGGCGATGGCCACGACGTCGGCGCCGACGAGAGCCTGTTCGGCAGCCGCGGCACGCCGCGCTGTGTCGCCGGAGTGAACTCCGCGCTCACCACCGCGCACATCTCCGCGGTCGGCGTGCCCTCCCTCGACGACGACTGCTTCAGCCTGCACGCCAGCGACGTGACGGGCAACGGAGTGTTCCTGACCGGACCTAACGAGCTGCAGGTCCCCTTCGGCGACGGCTTCCGCTGCGTCGGCGGCGTGGTGCGACGCATCGGACAGGCCCAGAACCAGGGCGGCACGCTCTTTCTCAATGCTCCGCCCTCGGCGATCCAGGCGCCGATCACGCCCGGCTCGACCTGGCAGTTCCAGGCCTGGTACCGCGACGCGATGTCGACCGGCGCGGGATTCAACCTGACGGACGCGGTGGCGGTCACGTTCGTGCCGTGAACCGGCGCTCGACTCCGTTCGCGATCTGCACCAAGCGCCCCTGAGAGCGTCACTCGTCCGCGCCGCCCGTCACTCTCAGCAAGAGGTCGCGAATATCGAAAAGGACACTGTTCGCCTTTGCCACTGGCCCTACGCTCGAACACGTAGGGCGGAAGTCCTCATGCCCGCATCCTGGCGCAAGCCCGTGTGCTCTTGCCGCCGGTTCGTCGGTTCGGACCCCACCCTCAGTGGGCGACGCGTGCAGGCACTGACTTGGGTCGACTAGCGGCACCTAAGCCGGCAAGAGCGGATACCCTGTCAACTCGTCTGGGGAGCCCGCTCCCCCCGCCCTGTTTTCCCCAGTAAGGTCCTCATGAATTACCTGTTCCCACAGCGAGCTTCACAGACGTGCGCTCGGCTCGGCCGCGCGGCCCTCTGCGGCGCGCTCCTGTTCGTCGCGAGCTGTGGCACCCCCATGCGCGGTGCCCCTAGCCTGACCCTGTTGTCCCGCGACATCAACGCGAGCTCACCCAGCGTCGAAGTCGTCGGCGAGCGAGACGCGGCGAGTGAACGAACGATGAACTTGCTCCTGTTCTTCTTCGGTCAGTCGGTTCCCACCCACGAAGGGGCCGTGTCACGCTTTCTCGAGAAGCACGACGCGGACATGATCGTCGACGCGCAATTGACGACGTCGAGCTACGGGATTCCGCTGCTTTTCATGGTGACCAAGTTCGAGGTCACGGGCCGCCCCGCGCGCTTCGCGAACGGAGGTGGCCAGTGAATCGCCTCGCTCTCCTCCGTGGGCTGCTGCTCACGTGTAGCCTGACCCTGGCGAGTTGTGTAACAGAGGTCTTCAGCTCACCGGTGACACTCTCGACCAAGGCCAGCGCTGCGCGGCACGCTGAGAGCCTCGGGGCTGTGTCTCACAGCTACACGAACTCGCAGATCGTGGTGATCCCGATCATCCCCAACCCGCGGCGGCCGTACGACAGCCTGCTGGAACAGGCAAGACAGAAGGGCGGCAACGCCGTGGTCGACGTCCAGCTCCGCAACGACAACTGGTTCTACGCCCTGCTCTTCTTGTTCGACACGTGGGAGCTGGCAGGTACGGCGGCTACGATCAAGTGATGCTTCCAAGACCGGCGATTGCCGCCGCCTAGGACACTAGCGCGCCGCCCGCTAGGAGCGCGGGCGGCCGCGAGATGAGGCCGAGCGCGAGCTGCAGGGCTACTTGCAGCTCGCGTCCGGCGAGCTTGGAGCGCAAGGAGCAGGATGTACTCTGGGCCACCGACTGCGCCGACTACGGCAAGGAACGCGCGAGCTCGAATACTGCGCCGCTGAGTGCGTCACTCGTCCGCGAAGCCCGTCACTCGCAGCAGGAGGTCGCGGACATCGGAAAGGACGCGGTTCGCCTCGGGCGTTGCGCAGTTGGTCGCCACGAGGATCGTCAGGTCGTACTCGGGTAGGCCAAGGACGAGCGAGAGCCACGTGTTGTCGCTGCCGTTGTGCTGGAGGATCGCGCCCTCGCCCCAGCTCCACTTCTGCGTGGCAAGTCCCCAGCCTGCGGCGTAGCCGCTGCCACCGTGGTCGCGGTGCAGACGCTGGTAGCTCGCAGCGCTCAAGTAGCCGTCATCCCCACGCTCGCCTGCGAGGTGCTCTGCGACGAAGGCGCCCCAGTCGCGCAGGTTGCAGTGCACCAGGCCCGCGGGCCCCATGGCGTCGGGCAGGAACCCCGCCGGCCCCGCCGGCAAGGGGCGCAGGCCATCCCCGTCGTCGACGTGCCCCACGGGGACCCCCTCACCCGCTGGCGATCCGACGCCGGCGCTCGCGAGTCCCATGGGCTCGAAGAGCTCCTTCAGCATCAGCGCTTCCCACGGCGTCTGGGTCAGTTCGCCGACCATCGCGCCGGCGAGCATGTAGCCGAAGTTCGAGTAGTCGAAGGTGCCCGGCGCCGAGGGTGAGGGCGGGAGCGACAGCACGCGCTCCAGGATCTCGAGGCGCACGACATGCGCTTCGCCCTCCATCGTGCGCAGCGCATCGTGGTGCGCAGCGACCTCGGGGCGGCGGCGCTCGGCGATCCCGCCCTGGTGCTTGAGCAGCGCTTCGATCGTCACAGCGTGGTAGCCCTCGTCGATGCGCTTGGCGAACTCGGGCATGGCCTCCGCGACCGTGGTCTCCCAGGTCAGGATCTCCTTCTCGACCAGGTGAGCGACCAGGGTCGAGGTCATCGCCTTGGCGCAGGAGCCCAGGTGCATCGGGTCGTCGACGTGAAGTGCAGCTTCAGCGCCCGCGGCGCGCACGCCCGCGACTCCCCACGCGACGACCTCACCGTCCTGCAGCGCCATCGCCACGAGCCCGGGGAGGCCGGCCTTGGCGCGCATGATCTCCAGCTCGCTGGAGAGGTCTTCGCCCTCCAGCGCTCGCACGTACGCTCGGGATCCGTGGAACCCGAAGGCTCCCTCGGCGAGCGGCAACAGCGAGCTGAGTGCAAGGGCGACGCAGAGGGGTCCGACAACGTGTCGTTTCTTCATGGCTAGTCCGGGGTGTACCGCTCTGCGCTGCAGTCGGCTCGGTCTACCGACCGTAGCGAGCGCCGAACGCTCCATGTGTCCCTGTTTCGTAAGGCCCAGGCGCCCGGCCTGGCGCGTCATTCGTAGGATTGGGGCGGGAGGTCCGCAACGCTGCCTTGGTGCGCTCCCAGTCCTGTCCAAGCACTCTTGAAGATTCACCATGCAAATGCATCGCTTCACGCCCCGGAGCTTCCGGATCGCGCGTGTTTCCCTGGCCGGGCTCCTGCTCGTCCACACCGCAAGCGCCCAGAGTCCCTTGCTTCCGATCGATCCTGGGGAGGTGGTCGCGACCTGCCACTCGGGCTACAACCCCTACGACCCGAGCGATCCGACCGGGTACGTCGTGGTCCTGTTCGACGCCCGTGATCCGGTGGGCAACGGAGCCGTCCTGGACCAACCCTGGTTCACGGACTTCTTCCACAACGAAGTCGCGCCCACGACCGCCGCCGACATCTGGAACGTGGCCAACCTGGGCGAGGTCTTCGGAGTCAGCCTCGACGACCAGGTGCCGCCCAACATCTACGTCAGTGCCTCGACCGTCTACGGCAAGTACGAGGACACCGGCGGCACCAACATCGGCTTCGGTCCGGCCGGGGGCGGAGGCGTGTACCGGCTCGACGGTACGACCGGCGACATCTCCATCTGTGCCTCGCTCTTCAACACCGGTCCGGGACTCGGCAACGTGGCCCACGACGACACCCACGATCAGCTCTACGTCAGCAACTTCGAGGACGGTCTGATCTACCGCATCGACGCCCTGACCTGCGTCGTGCGGGACACCTTCGACCACGGACTCGATGGTCGTCCGCAGGAGGGCCTGCCCACCATCCCCGACGACGGCATGCCCGGCTTCTCCGGCTTCGGAAGGCGCATCTGGGGCCTCGACGACTTTGGCGGCCGGCTCTACTACGCCGTCTGGAACGAGGACATGGGTTGCCACACGTTCTCGCCCAACTTCGATCCGCTACGCGGCTGTCTCGATCCACTCCTGGTCGAGAACGAGATCTGGTCCGTGGCCATCGACCCCGCGAGTGGCGGCTTCGTCGCCGGCAGCGCCCAGCTCGAGGTCTCGATTCCCGGGATGATCGACGGAGCCGGCGGCTGGCCGGACAACGAGGTCTCGAACCCCGTCGCCGACATCGAGTTCACCGCCAGCGGCAAGATGCTCCTGGCCGAGCGCTCGCGCCTCGAGGACACCGGGCTGGGCCGCACGACCGGCCCGCCCACGAGCGGCGCGTGGGACGCGCACCGCTCGCGCGTGCTCGAGTACACGGGGTCGTCGGGAAGCTGGGCCATGAGCCCTGTGAGCATGTACCGCATCGGCTGGGCCTACTATGCGACGACCCAGCTCAGCTGGAACTCATCTGGCGGTGTGGCCCCCGATTGCGATGAGAACGTGTGGGCCTCCGGGGACGCGATCCACTTCAAGTTCCCGACTCCGGTCGGGCGCTATGTCTACGGCCTGCAGCGCATCCCCAGTGGTGGCAACGCGGCGTCCACGCCCTATGCGACCAGCACCAGCTACCTGATCGACCTGGATGGCATCACGAACAGCGCCGGACAGGTGCACAAGACGCAGGTCGGCGAGGTCGACATCTACGCCCCCGCCTGCGAGTGCCTGTTCACATCGAACATCGACGTCGAGTGCCCGCCCCCGGGCGCGGACGGCTACTCGGTGAGCTTCGACGTCACGAACATGTCGGGCCAGACCGCGGAGTTCGCCCTGCTGACCCCGATCGGTGGCTTCACCCTGGACCCGGATGTGATCGACATCCCGACCCTGCCGGACGGAGCGACCACGACGGTCACCACCACCGTCTTCGGAGCGACGCCGGGTGAGGAGATCTGCTTCCGCCTGACCCTGGCCACGAACAACCTCGAGGAGTGCTGCACGGGCGAGGTCTGTGTCACCCTGCCCGAGTGCGACTGCCTGGTCGTGGTGGACTCGTCGGCCGTCTGCGATGCGGCTGGCTGCGTCACCTACACCGCGACGCTCCAGAACTACACGGGCGTCGACGTCGAGCACATCTTCCTCGTCCTGCCCTCCGGAGTGAGCGCCTCTCCGGACAGCTTCCACTTCAGCGGTTCGCCGATCCCTCCCTTCGGGACCACGACGATCGTAACCACGATCTGCGGAGCGACCCCGGGCGAGGAGTTGTGCTTCCTGGCCAGCATGCACGACGCTCTGCTCGACGAGTGCTGTGCAGAGGAGCTGTGTTTCGTGGTGCCCCAGTGCGACGACGGAAGCGGTCAGGACTACTGCCTGACGACCCGCGTCGTCCCGTGTTGTCCCCAGACCTTGACGGGCAACATCACGCTGACGATCTGCAACACCGGGACGATCGACAAGACCTACGACTGGTCGGTGGACGGACTGGCACCCGGCGGAGGCTGCACGGCCACGCTTCCGGCCAGCGCCTTCACGCCACCGAACGGTGCCGTCTTCGTCGCTGCCGGCTCCTGTATGGATGTCACGATCAGCGTGGACTGTACCGGACTGTTCGGACCCGCCGGTCCGGAGTGCGCCAACTACGGCGTGACCGTCACCGAACAACAGGGCGGCGAGCCCTATCTGTGCGATGGCTACGTGCACGCCGCGATGGACGACACGGCCAAGCACGACGATCCCGCTGGCATCGTCGATCTTCCGGTCGGCACGGCACGCACCCTGCGTTTCGAGGTCTTCGACCTCGATGGCGACCAGGGCGGAGTGCCGTACCGCATCGCCGACTTCGGACCGGACGGTGAGTTCGATCACTACCTGATCTCCCTGGACGGTCTGCCCCCCGGCACGCCCGTAACCGGCATGGCGAACGCCACACCCGGCAACCCGGTCATCATCAGCGTCAACGCCCGCTTCGACCCGGAAGCTCCCTTGGGATTGCTGGATGTGATCGGGATCGATGTCGACCTCGACGGGGACGGCCTCCTGGAACGGGCCGCCGAGATCGACGTGCGTGCGGCTTCGAGCTTCAACCCGCCGCCGGGCAACCGGCGTCTACCGCCGGGCAACCGGCGCCCGCCGGTCAGCGGCGGAGGCGCGGGCACCGGCTCCGGCGGCTGAGCCGGCGCAACCCCAGCTTGGCCCGGCCGGATCCGCCCCGGATCCGGTCGGGCGAGCGCATCCATGCCGGCTGGGCCAGCGCGCAGAACTGCTCGGAGCGCGTATGCCGGATCCGTGCCTCCGGGTACAACCTGTCCGTGGACGACGATCCCGCGGATCCGGAGCTGACTCGATTCCTCGCCGACCTGGGCAGCGAAGGCGTTGACGAGGCCATGTTGGTCGCGCTCATGGCCGAACTGGGAGTCATCGCACGGGCGACCCTTCGTTCCCAGCGTCAGGGGCACACGTTGCAGCCGACGGCACTCGTCAACGAGGCGTACATGAAGCTCGCGGCTCGGGCTGGATCGCCGTGGGTCGACCGCAAGCACTTCTTCGCGACCGCGTCGCGGGCCATGCGGCAGGTGCTGGTCGATCACGAGCGTGCCCGACGGCGCGAGAAGCGCGGTGGGGATGGGGTGGGCGTGACCCTGTACACGGACATGGGCGGCGCCGTCGAAGGCCCCGAGGTCGACCTGCTCGACCTGGATCAGGCCATCGCGGAGCTGGAAGAGGTCGATGAGCGCCGCGCGCGCGTCGTGGTGCTGCGCTACTTCGGCGGACTCGAAGTCGACGAGGTGGCCGAGGTCATGGGAGTCTCGAAGACGACCGTCGAGCGTGACTGGCGTGCAGCCCGTGCGTGGTTGTGGCGGCGGCTGACGCCCGGGTAGAGCGGCGGCTGACCGCCGGGTAGGCACAGCTGCGTCAGCGCGGGGCAGCGTCTCCGAAGCGGGCGAGTGCCGACCTGGCGGCCTGCGCAATTTCCTGGGCCATCGGAAGAGTGATGTCCTCCAGGGTCTCGAGGGCACGACGCAGGTGCTCGCACCCCGGCTCCCGGCGACCGGCCGCGATGTGGGACTCGCCCGCGAGAAGTTGCAGGGCCCCTAGCTGCACCGGGTCGTGCTCGACATCGGCGTAGCGCAGGGCACAGTCACCGGCGAGGTCGGCCGCGACGTCCGCCAGGCCCGAGGACACCAGGCTGCGCACCAGGCCCATTTCCGCCGTGATGGTCGCAGGGTTGTCGGGGCCAAGGGCACGCTGGAAGGTGTCGATCACCTGTTCGTGCAAGGCGATGGACTCATCGAATCGGCCGGCGCCATCCAGAGCCAGCGCAAGCCATTGCCTCGCCTGGGTCGTCTGCTGGTGCTCCTCTCCGAACACGGCCTCGACCTGGCCCAGAAGCTCCTCGAAGGTAGCCACGGGTTCGACCAAGCGGCCACGCTGGAGTTCGAAACCCGCGAGATTGCAGCGCGCAGCGAGCGTGGCCGGGTGGCTATCGCCGTAACGCGCACGCCTGAGTTCGAGGCTCTGGCGACGCAACTCGAGGGACTCGTCCAGTCGTCCCTGTGCTTGCAGAGCCGTCGAGAGGTTCTCGCGTGCCAGGATCGTCGATGAATCGTCGGCGCCGCGTGTTCGCTCCCGGCGCGCGATCACATCCCGAAGAATCGACTCGGCTTCGGCCAGCTCGCTGGCATCCATCAGGTTGGAGGCGAGGTTGGTAGCGATGCGCAGGGTCGTACGGTGATCTGGGCCAAGGGCCGCTCGAGCGCGCTGGAGAGAGCCGCGCCCGAGGCGCACGCCCTCCGCGGTGTTCTGGCCGGCGGTCAGGGCTTCCAGCAGCCAGCACTCGGTGAACAGCGTGCGCTCGTCGCTCGCGCCGTGCAGCTCAGTCTGGATGGCGAGGGCGGAGCGCAGGTTGGTCTCGGCCAGCCCCAGGCGGTCGAGGGAGACGAAGGTCATGCCCAGGGTCGAGCGAACCCGCGCGAGCAGCTCCGGTTCCTGCGCGAAGCGTGTTTCGGCATTGGCCGCGGCCTTCTCCAGCACATCCACCACGCGCACCTCCCGGGTCGCCTTGAACGTGTCCGGGGCCGCCAGCAGATCCTGCAGTATGTACTCGCTGATCGCCGCGGCCGCGCGCGCCTCCGCGCTGGCCGTCCGTTCCGCCGCGCTCGTCTTGTTCGCCTGGAGTACGAAGGCGATCAGGCCCGCGACGGTCGCCACGACCGCGAGACCGGCACCGAGGGTCAGGCCCAGGTGACGCCGCGCGAGCTTCGTGAGCAGGTAGACCGTACTGGCCGGCCGCGCCTGAACGGGCTCGCGACGACCGATACGGCGCAGGTCCTCGGCAAGGGCGGCAGCGGACGCGTAGCGCCGATCGCGATCCTTCTCGAGCGCCTTGGCCACGACGACTTCGACGTCACCCCGTAGCTCGCGCGAGATCGATCCCAGCAAGGGCGGCTCTTCTTCGACCACCCGGCGCAAGGCGACGTGCAGGGGCGCGTCTGTCAGGTCGAGGGGCGGGCGGCCAGCCAGCAGCTCGTAGGCCAGGGCGCCGAGTGCATAGACATCCGTGCGTGCATCGAGGTCGGGATTGGCCTCGGCCTGTTCGGGACTCATCGTCTGAAGTGTCCCCACGACGACCCCCGGAGTCGTCTGCAACGTGGCGCGCAGGTCACGGGTCTCCGCTCGCGCCACCCCGAAGTCGAGCACTTTCGGATCTCCGGCCTCGTCGACCAGGACGTTCGCCGACTTCAGGTCGCGATGCACGATGCCGCGCTGATGTGCATGGTGCACGGCGTCCGCGATACGGGCCACGAGTTCGATGATCGCACCGGCGTCGAGCCTCTGCTCGCGCGCGTAGCGAGCGACCGGGACGCCGCGAATGAGCTCCATGGCGATCCAGGGCCGTCCGCCATCCTGCGCCTCACACGTACCGGCAGCGAAGACCTGGGCGATGCCGGGGTGTTGCAGGCGACCGAGCAGTTCGGCCTCGTAGCGAAAGCGCGCTGCAAGCGCAGCGCTCGAGTGCCCCGAGCGCAGGACCTTGACGGCGACCTGGCGCTCGGGTGACTCCTGGTCGGCTTCGTACACGACGCCCATACCGCCGCGTCCCAGAAATCCACGCACCCGAAACGGACCGATTCGCTCGGGGAGCGAGTCTTCGAATGACGCCAGCACATCGATGGGCGAGCGCTCCAGAAAGTCGGTGGCCGCCGCGTCCGCGGCGAGCATCTCCTCGACCACCCTGCGCAGCTGCGTGTCACCGCCGCAGGCTTCGTCCAGCCAGGCTGCTCGCTGAGCGGGGTCGACGTCGGCCGCGTCCAGAAACAGGTCCGTGGCGCGAAGGTCCTTGTCGGGGTTCAAGGTCTGCAGGATAGCAGACGAGCGCGAGCCCGCGGAGGCCGTCGCCGGCCACCCGTGGACTCGCATGGGGGACGCTCGAGGTCAGGGCGTCAGAACCTGACCCGACTCCGGATCCGGCAACTGGTCGACCCCGTCGATCAGGGTGTCGAGCGCATCGCGGATCGTGGTCGAGCGCTCCAGGCCGGGGCCCTGGTCCGCCCATTCCATCTCGAACGTGAAGCCACCCCCGTTACCGGCGACGCTGAACTTGATCTCGCACTTGGCGGAGCGCACCAGGCGATCTTGCAGGCCGAATCCCACCGTGGTGTCGGCCAGCAGGTCACGCTCCTGACCGCTCAGGAAGGCGCCCAGGTCGAAGTCGTCATCCAGCGTGAACTCGTCCCGCACCAGCGAGAATGACTTGGCCCGTCCAGCTCCGACGCTCGCACTGGCCACGACACCCGCGCTCAGGGCCAAGGAGGTGTCGCTGGCCAACGAGAGGCCCGTCGACTTCGAGAAGCTGCCGGCGCTGAAGTCGAAGACTTCCTGGATCGCGCCCGTCTGCTTGCGGACGACGTTGCCGCCGACCAGGCCGTGGAAGCTTCCCTCCAACGTGGCCTGGGACTCGAGCTGACGGCTGACCGTGATGCGGCTCGACTCGTCGCCCCAGTTGCCTTCGAACAGCGCGGAGATCACGACCTCGGCTTCGGCTCCCACGCTCGCGCCCAGGCCCTCGATGGCTACGGGGATGGGGATGCCGACCTTCGCGTCGCCCTTGACCTTCTGACGGAACTCGGTGCCGGCGAAGTGATCGGTGGCGTAGCCGCGCAGCTGGATGACCGCCGAGGCGATACGTGTCGCCTGCGCGCCCGCCGCCAGGACGGCCCGCAGCTCTTCCCGGTGGTACTCGACCAGAGCCTGCGCCTTGTTCAGGGCCTTCTCGCCCTCGACGCGAGCGAGCCTGGCCACCTCGAACTTGAGCGCCGTGGCGACGTAGATGCCGTGCCAGATCCCGACCTGCCCGGCCCAGTAGGGAACCTCGTACCACGCCGCCCCGGCCAGCCTGGTGAGGGTGTAGTTGAAGTGGGAGTAGGCCGCATCGCGCTGCTGCTCTGAGTTGACCAGCGCAACGTCGAGCACCGTCCAGAGCAGCTGCTCGGCGGCCTCCGAGACTTCCCGGGCCAGTTCCACGCTCAGCTGGATCGCCTTGACGACGTTCTCCGCATCGCCGAGCAGGCCACTATCGGCGATCCACTTGCCCGGTGCGAACTCGGGGCAGCGCAGGGAGAGCATGATCCCGAGGATCCCGCGCGCCGCACCGGGGGCGGAGTGGAAGCGGAAGATGCGCGTGACGCCGACGCCTGCGGCCACGTTGGCCTCGACACCCTCGACCGCCTCGAGCCCCGCCTTGGCAGCCACATCCGAGGCGACCGAGACTTCGTACAGGCCGTCCGCGCTGCGCTTGACCAGGAACTCGACCTCGACCTCGGCTCCACCGTTCGCGCCGGTGCCCAGGCTGGCCTCGACCTGCAGCTTGACCTTGGTCGAGTCGCCCGGCGAGTTCAAGTAGACCTGAAGCCGCTCGTCCAGGGGCGTCGTGAGCGGCAGCACGCCGATGGGATCGGGAAAGTGCGGCAGCAGGTCGTCGAAGCCGAGCGCATGGTCATCGACCACGGTCGGGAAGACGTGCAGGCCGTTCGACAGCTGCATCAGTTTCTCACCTCCGGGCGCCAGGTCGAAGATGCCCACGTGCAGGCCCTGGGCATGGAAGGATGCGGCCGCTCCGGTGCTGTCCAGCGTCACTTCGTAGTAGCCGCGCCAGTCGAAGGCTCCGCAGTAGGTGATCGGCCCGACTTCGATGAGTCGCTGCGATCCGTGCGGCCCGGGCGAAGCAGCCCGCTCGGTCGAGAGCATGATGGCCGCTTCCTGGCCGGCCGGCCCCCCGAACAGGCGCAGCTTCGGAGCCGGCGTGTCACCGTCGACGAGCTCGAGCACGAGGCCCAGCCCGACCATCGGAACGTCGCCGGAGACGCCGCCGTAGGTCTCCGCCGAATAGGGGGTGAATGAGCCGGCCTGGGCCGACGCGAGGGCTCCAAGGCACAGACAGGTCAGAGTGGTGAGCGTGTTCTTCATCGTGGTTCTCGGTTCCGCGGGGTTCGCCGGATTCACCAGCACGAACGACGGAGCACGCCCACGACCTTCACGATTCCGGTCTATCCGGCATAAACCAATACCCGACAACTGCTTACGCAGATCTGGCTGCGCTGGCTCGGAAGCCGACGCCCTGGGGGTCTCTCCTGCACCCAGCGCCGGACGTCGCTCGCGCAGCCGGTGCTACTGGAACGCGATGTGTATCGCGTTGCTCAGGTTGAAGCCCGCCATCCCCGCCATGGGGTCGCGATACCAGAGTTGGAAGTTGAGGTCCGCCCCGGCGACGATCGGTGCCGCGTACTGGGCATTGAAGTCGAGCGTGCCGCGGATCACGCGCGCGCCATTCGCAGCGATCGGTGGCTGGACTCGCTGCGTCGACCCGCCCACGCAGCGGAAGCCGTCTCCGAACGCGGACTGCACCTGGTCGGGACCCAGGAAGAACAGACCGAACGCACCCACGCTCGGCAGACCGACCGCGGTCAAGGTCAGGTCCTGGTCTGCAGCCACGCCACTTCCCGCCGCGCTGATCAAGGACACCTGCCCGCTCGAGTTGCTGGCCACGTCGCAGTAGGTGTCGTCGCGCAGGCCATCGAACTCGTAGATGTAGCAGCGGCCGCGCTGCTGGATCGCTCCGGGGGCACCGACCAGGATGTCGTCGAGTCCATTCCCGCTGACATCTCCGATGATCGCGCAGGAGGTGCCGAAGCGCGAGCTGCTCGACTCGCCGAAGACGCGGAAGAACTCCGCCCCGGTCGCTCCCGAAATGACCCGCACATGGCCAGAAGAGGTACCCACCTCGCTCGAGTGCGGCGCACCGATCACGAAGTCGGGAGTCCCGTCGCCGTCCGCGTCGCCTCCGTCCCCGAGGGCCAGACCCAGCGCTGAACCGGGGCTATCGGCTCCGATCGTGTACAGCACGGAACCGTCGATGCCGGAGTACACGTAGACCGCTCCGCCGGCGATCCCATTGACCGTCGCCGCCCTGGCGCCGACGACCAGCTCGGCGTGCCCGTCGCCATTCAGGTCCCCCGGACCCGCGAGGGCGCCCCCGTAGCCGACATCGTCCATGCTCCCCAGGAAGGTGTAGAGCTCGTTGCCGGTGCGCCCGGAGTAGACGACCACGCGCCCACGCGTCGTTGCCCCCGTCTCGAACGGAGTGCCCACCATCACGTCATCCCGGCCGTCGTTGTCCACGTCTCCGGCCTTGGAGACGGATGCCCCGAAGCTCGCGCCCGGAACGGTCCCGCGAAAGGTGTACAGCACCTGCCCGTTCAGCCCCGAGTAGACGATCGCAGCCCCGGGCGCATTGCCGTTCGTGTCGTCTCCTGGCACACCGACGATGATGTCGGGTCGACCATCGCCATTGACGAACCCCGCGCCGTCGACGCTGAACCCGAGGTTGTCCTGCGCATTCACTCCGATGAAGCTGTACATCTGGTTGCCGCTGACGCCCGAGTAGATTCGAGCACGTCCCGCGTTGGATGCTCCCAGGTCCTCGTTCGGCGTGCAGATCGCGAAGTCGCCGCGCCCGTCAGCGTTCAGATCCCCCAGCCCGGCCACGGCGAAGCCCAGGAACTGGGACTGGGTGTTGCCGTTGTACTCGTACAAGACAGCCCCGTCGGAGCCCGAGTGAGCCGTGCCCGTGCCCGCCGACTGCTGGTTCGGTGTCGTCCGGCTGGCCCCGACCACGAAGTCGGGGATGTTGCCGGCGTCGATCGTGCCGGCCGCGTCGCAGGCCACACCAAAGTTGCCCGACTGCAATTGCCCGTTCCGGATCAGAACCAGGGACTGGGCGTTGGCGCACAGCGGGCCGAGCCCGCCGAGCGCTGCGAGGGTGAGGAGGAGTCGCGTCGAGTGGTCGAGCATGTGGATCGTTCCGGAGCCGTGGAGAGGGACCACCGCGGTCCCTGGCCTCGACTTGCTCCGGCGCTGCACGCTCTTACCGAGATTCCTCGGGATCGCGGGTGTGAAGCGAGCGAGGGCCCGGCGGCAATCCGCCAGGCCCTCGCGAGTGCTGCAAGACCTGCCCTACTCGATGTCGCCGGGGTCGTTGAAGAGCGGCGTCAGGCTGATGGAGCCCTGACCGGCGAATGGGAAGTCGGGGTGGCCGCCGTCGGTCGGATTCAGGTTCGAGGGCGTGTCCTCGGGAGAGAAGAGGACCAGCGACCTCAGGAACTCGAGCACCCTGCGCTTGCGATTCGCCGTCAGGGCTGAGAAGGCCTGGGTCGAGGCCGCCGCCTCGCCGCCGTGCCGCAGGATGACCTCGGTCAGCGAGTTGCTCCGCCCGTCGTGTCCGTAGGGCGGAGTCGAACCGACGCCCCAGAGCGGCTCGGTCATGAACTCGGTCTGGATCGTTCCATCGAAGTTGAGCTCGTGGAAGGCGACACCCAGGTCGTGGCGCTTGAGGTCGGTGAAGATGCTCTCGACCAGGAACACCTCGCGGATCGGCGGCTTGAGCGGCGGAAAGCCCGACAGGTCGTCGACGCTGCCGTGCAGCGGCTTTGCCGTCGCGAACAGGCGGTTGTAGACCACGTTGCTGTTCGCGAGATCGAACCGGGTCTCGACATCCGCGACGCGACGGTCTCGGCGGATCGGCAGATCCGGAATGTGACACTCCCCACAACCGATGGCCAAGAAGTCCTGGCGACCTTTCCGCACCCGGTTGGTCTGCTCGTCCAGGCCCGGCCTGAAGTAGTTCAGCAAGTAGAACTCCATGTGGTCGACGAGCGACGCATCGATCTCGTTGACGACACCGTCGAAGTCGGAGTCCTCCACGGAGCTGTGGACCGGAGGCGCCTCGATGGCGTCGACCGAACCGGTCAGCCTCATGCCCGCGGGAGTCTCGACGTCCGACCCCGTGGAGGCCGCCTCGAGCAGCGGGTCGAAGGACTCGAGCCCCATCTCGGCGTTGAACGCACCCACCAGGAATTCACGGATCGAGATGGTGGTGCCTTCGGCGAAGAAGGGCCGCACCCGCAGGTCCGGGTTGACCCCCTCGACCGCGGACGTATCCACGGCTCCGTTGGGGAAGGCCGTGATCGAACCGTAATCGATGCCCTTGGACACCAGGTTCGCCACCACCGAGCCGCCGCTCGTCGCCGCTTGCTGGAGGGCGGTGTCACGGATCAGGCGCAGCTCGGCCGTGATCTCGTCGGCCAGCATCTCTTGCAGCCCGAGCCCGAAGAGGTGCGGCGCGTCACGACTCTTGGGGCGCGTGAACACGTCGCCACCGAACCCGGCCGAACCGAATGGGCGCGCGTGGCAAGTCGCACAGCTGTCGCCGAGCCCGGCTCCGATCGAACCGTCGAGGCTGATGTCTCCGACGCCGTCCCCCGTCCGTGCACCCTGCCCCTCCGCCACGCGGAACTTGCGCTGGAACAGCTGCCTTCCGCGCCGGATCGAGCGGAACGGGTCGCGCGCGATGATGAAGGTCGATGAGTCCGGTGTGAGCACATCCCCGACCCCCGCGCCGATCTGATCGGCAAGCCCCTTTCGGATTCCCGCATCGATCGGGTTGGGTGCGTTGACCAGATCCGTCAACTGGGCGCTGGCCGTTGCGCAAACACCCATGGCGAATGCAGAGGTCAGCCCGCTGCTGAAGAGACGCATTGTTCTCATCCCTCGTGGCTCCTTCGTTTTCTCCACGCCACGGGGCCGACCAGCCGGACTTCCCTCGCGACGCGCGACTGGTCACCCCGCCGAAGCGCGAGGCCGACTGGATTGCGGTGAGCAAGGGCGACGAGCCCCGCCGCGGGGCCGAGCCGCTCTCGATTCCGATGCTAGGCTCGCGTGCCCAGATCAACCACCCCTGGAGTCGGGCCCATCGCGTAGGCTCATCCCAACGCGCAAGGGAAGTTCGCTGCGCAGAGATGACGGGCGAGGTGCTCGCGGTCGCGCGCATCGACGGGGATGCTGCATGCAACGTGAAGCCGGCGCGCTCGAGACACCGCTCGTCCCCGCGCGACGTGGCAGGGCGCGGACTCGCTAGGGCGCAGCCCAGCGCAGAACGAGGGTGCCGTCTTCGAGGGGTTCGGCGCGGGTGAAGCCGGCGCGCTCGAGGACGCGCAGGGAGGGCGCGTTGTCGGGGTGCACCGTCGCCAGGGCGGACAGCTCGAGCCCGCGGGCGACTTCCAGGAGGGCGTCGAGCAGCGCTGCGCCCAGCCCGCGGCCCTGGACCTCCGGAAGCAGGGCGTAGATCAGCTCCACCTCCCCCGCCGCGGTGTGCTCGGTGTACTTGAGCTCGGCCATGCCGACCGGCGCTGCGCCCTCCCACACCGCCCACAGCCCGAGGAAGCGCGGGTCGGGCTCCGCGTTCAGGGCCAGGATCTTGTCGAACAGCCGCTCGGTCTCTTCGGGGTCGACCTGCCCGTCGCCCATGTAGCGCACGACGCGCACATCGTTGTTCAGCCGGCGCCAGACGTCGCGCTCGGCCGGCGTCCAGGGCTCGAGGCGCAGGCCCACGCTCAGAACGGCCCCGCCGAGCATCCGCCCAGGTGGGCGCCCGCGCCGAGCGCGCCAGCGCCTCCTCCATCACCCCCCCCACCGATCGGGCTGCCCGGCGGCAAGCCCAGCGGCGTCCCCGCGCGGCGCGCTGCCGCCCAGTCGCGGGCCAGGAAGCGGCGCACGTCCTGGGCCAGGTGGGCGTAGTGCGCATCGACGTTGAGCGCGTCCGCGCGGATGAGCACGTCGCGCAGGCTGGCCTCGGCCCGGGCGCGCACCGCGCTCCCCGCCCTGGGGTGCGAGGCCAGGCCCATCAGACCCTCGACCACCGAGGTCTGGACCACGTGGCGCAGCTCGCGCACACGCTCGGAGGCCGACGCCTCGTCCCCGCCGGCGGCGGCGGGAGCGGCGGGCGCGAAGCTGAACTCGACCAGGGCCGCGAGGATTTCCTCGAGCCCGGGCAGGTCCGTATCGCGGCGGTGCTGGTCGACGAGGCGCGCCGCGCGCTCGTGCTGGACCAGGCCCGAGACGACCGCATCGGCCGCTGCGCGCGCCGCGCCCAGGGCGTCGAAGAGCGGCGCGCTCTTGCCCGAGAAGAGCTCGCGCGAGCGGCCGTACCCCGGCGGGCGCGGGTGCAGGAGCGCGAGGACGGAGTCGGGGATGTCGAGCACGTCCGTGTCGAGGGCAGCGAGCAGGGCCTGCAGCGCGGCGCGCTGGCGCACGGCCGGAAGCACCTCGATCCCGGCGTCGGCGTCGCCGCGCCGCGAGTGCTGGAACGCGACGCCCCCGACCAGCATGACCGCGGCCTCGAGCTGGTAGCGGTGGTGC
>JAJFFA010000202.1 GCA_021776885.1 Planctomycetota bacterium | reverse complement strand
TCGCAGAGCCAGGCCTCGAGCCAGGCCCAGTAGATCGGCGGCGCCACGTCGTCCAGCTTCGCGAGCCACCAGGAGACGAGCTCGGCATTCTCGGTCGGCGGCGGCATCGAGTACAGCCTTCCGCCGTCCGCCAGTGTCGAGCTCTCGCAGACAGACACCGACACCTCCGGCTCCTCGCAAGAGGTGGGCAACGAGCAGAACTGGACCACCAGCCGCGAGAGCTCCACAGCCGCGGAGTCCGCGCACTCGAACTATCAGTCGCAGTCGGCGGAGTTCACCGAGTCCTTCTCCGCAGGCTCGATCCGCACCGGCCTGAAGATCCGCAACGACGGCCCCGTGACGTTCACGCTGACGAACATGGGCATCAGCGTGCTGCAGTGGAACCGCGGCGATGAGCCGGGCGTCGAGCTGGGAGGCGACTTCAAGACCATGGGCACGCTCTTGCCGCAGATCGACTCCTTCACCCTCGCTCCGGGCCAGAGCACGCCGGTGCTCGAGGCCTCCGCCGACGGCGTGGACGCTGCAGTGATCAAGAGCTTCCTCTCGAACCCGGGCTCGCTCGTCTTCCAGCCCAGCTCCTTCGATCTACAGGACGCGAACGGGATCGACTTCGACTTCATCACCGAGACGACGTTCTCGCGCACCGGCCTGGTCGAGATCGACTTCGGCGGCGGCGACGTCGCCGTCTACCGCATCGCCACGAACGTGAGCCGCTCGCCCGGGGGCGGCTTTCGCGGGATCGACATGAAGACCGTCATGCAGGACATCCTCGAGCTTCCGTACACGGTCGAGGAGGTCTTCCTGCAGGACGTCGAGCCCGCGCAGGGAACAGGGCGCTTCGTCCTGGCCAGCGTGGACGGACGCAGCTACGTCACGCCCCCGAGCCAGGACGTGCTGCCGACGGCCTTCTGGACCGTCGTCAGTAGTGATCTCGACCCGGGCACCACGAACTTCGAGGACATCCGACTCTCGGCGGGCGACTACCTGCGCCTGGTGTACACCCGCGACAACGACAGCGACGGAGTCTTCGAGGTCGAGGAAGAGTTCTTCGGCTCCTCGGACTCCGCGCAGGACTCGGACGGAGACGGAGTCGGCGACTACGTCGAGGTCAAGACAGGTTGGCTGGCGGGCGTGGCTCCCACGGGCGGCTCGGACCTCAGCGCCTTCGGCTATCCGAAGCGCGTCTTCGCCGACCCGCGGTCGGTGGACACGGACGGCGATGGTTTCCCGGACGCGGCCGAGCGTGACGCCGGGACGGACCCGACGCACCCGGACACGGATCGAGACGGGCTCTCCGACGGGCAGGACCCGCACCCGTTGACACGGGCGGGTCGGCTCTTCGTCGACCAGAATCCGAACTCCGCCTGGGCCAACGTCAACGACTACCCGGGCGATCAACTCTGGACCGAGCTGGACGGAGCGCTGGACCTCGCCGTTGCCGTCAACACGAACCTCTCTCCCCATGACGATGTCGCCGAGATCTGGGTTGCGCGGGGAGTCCACACCCCCACCTTCGGTTCGGGGCGCGAGCGCTCGTTCCGCCTACCCAACGGTGTCGCCGTCTACGGCGGCTTCGTCGGGGGTGAGACCAAGCGCGGTCAACGCGACCGGAACCCGCTGTCGAACCAGACGGTGCTCTCGGGCGAAGTCGGTTCCCCGGCGGCCAGCGATAACCTCTACCACGTCGTCGACATCAGCCTGACTGACTCGTCGGCAGTGCTCGATGGCTTCACGATCACCCGTGGCTATGCGAACGACCCGAATGACGGGAAGGGCGGGGGCCTGCGCACGGCGACGCCCGTGACCGTCCGGAACCTGTTGTTCTACGACAACTACGCGGAGCTCAGCGGAGGTGGGATGTGGAGCGTCGGTGGAGACCCCGCCTTGTACGTCGTCGAGGACTGCACTTTCCTCTTGAACAAGACCTCCGACCTCGACGGAACGACCGGCGCCGGCTTGACCCTCCTACGCGGCGGCACGGTGCGAGACTGCGTCCTCAGCCAGAACGGCCCCGTGCACCAGGGTGGCGGGATCCACTCGGGCAACGCCCTCTTCCAGAGCGACCAAGGGTTGGACGCTCGAGTCGTCATCGAGCGCTGCACCATCGCGAACAACTCAGCGCGTCTTGTCGCGGGGGGCATCTTTGCGCAGGGCGGAAGGATCGACTCCTGCGACATCGTCTCGAACGACGGTGGCTCGGCTGGAGCCGGTGTGGCCTACTTCGGAAGCGACGTGAGCTCTTCGCTCACGATCGCGAACTCTCGGCTCTGGAACAACACGGCCCCCAACGGCTTCGTCGGGGGTGGCGTCTACGCGGGATCCTTCTCGCAGGGCTTTCCTGAGCTGCGCGTGATCAACTGCAGCATCGTCTCGAACGTCGGAGGTGGACTCCTCGCCAGCAACTTCGCCGCTACAGAGCCCGCGACGCTGACCGTGCAGAACTGCGTGCTCTGGGACAACACGTCTACGAGCGGCACGCTCGAAGACCAGCAGGTGAGGGCGGGCAATGGCGGAATCCTCAACATCGGGTTCTCTGCAATCGAAGGCCTCAGCTCGCTCGTCGGATCCGGTCTGATCGGCGGCGACCCGCGCTTCGTCAGCCTGAGTTCGGGCAACCTGCGACTCGACACGAACTCGCCCTGCGTCGATAGCGGCACGATCTTCGTCGACCTCGACCCGACGCTGCCCGGCTTCCAGCCGCTGCCACCGTTCGACCTCGACGGCAGCCCGCGTGTCTTCAATGGCAACGGCGTCGGCGAAGCCAACGTCGACCTGGGCGCCTACGAGAAGCAGTGATTCCTAGGGGGCCCGGACGCGCTCGTCGCGTCCGGGCTCCCCTCGCCCGTCTCAGGATCCAGGCACGAAGGAGCCAGCAAGCCATGCGCAGTCGAGCCCTACTGTCAGCAGCGATCGCGACCTGCGCGCTGACCCTTGCCCTCACCGCTCGCCATGCGGCCCCGAGCCCCCGAACGCTCGAGCCGCTCGTGCTCGAGTCCCTGCCGCTCCCGAGCGCGGCGCGCCCGACCGGTCTGCCGGATTCGATGCTGAGCGCAGCTCCGGCGCCCCTGACCGCGCCGCCCAGGACTCTCGGTCGCCGCTCCGCCGGCGAGAGCGGACTGCGTGCCGTCCAGGCGGTCCGCGCCGAGGGAGCCAGCGCGCGGCTGCGCGGGTTCGTCTCCAGGGACGGCCGCGGCTGCGCCGCAACGCTCGAGTTCCTGGCCGGGCCCAACCGCGGCACGACGATCACGACCCAACCGGACGGCACGCTCCGAGCGGATGCGCTGTACCCGGGCTTCAGCGTCTGCTCGATCCGAGCGGGAGGCGAGCTGTGCCAGCGGGAGTTCGTCCTGCGCCATCGCGCCGACACCTCCCTCGAGCTCGACTTCGCAGGCTACGGCCGGGTCGTCGGCAGCGTGCTGGACGCCTCGGGCAGCCCCATCGCCTCGGCCAGGGTGAGCCTCGACGGAGCCGAGGTCCGCAGCGGATTGCACGGCGAGTTCAGCCTCGAAGCGCGAGCGTCCGGCTGCGCCCTGCTCCTGGTCCACGCGCCGGGCTTCGTGCCGTACCGCGAGGCCCTTGCAGAGGGCACCGCACAGGTCTCGATCCAGCTGCGCCGTGGAGCGCGCCTGAGCCTGTCCGTTCGTTCGCCGGACGCGGAGGACGAGATCGTGGTCTACCTCTTCCCCACAGCCGCTGAGCGCATGAGCGGTCGCGTGCCGGCACCCGCCTACCCGTGGCACGAGCTGAACCCGATCCGCCTGGCCGCGGGGAGTGTGCTCGAGCTCGACGACTTGCCGCTCACCCGCGTCGAGGCGCGCGCGTTCAGCGCGGACTCGAGCAGCGCTTCCGTCAGCGCCTGGTTGACGACCGAGAAGCTGGCTTCGATCGCACTCGAGATGGTCGCGGCGCCGAAGCTCGCGGGACGTGTCGTGCGTGGCGCCGAGCCCGTGCCGGGCGCGTGCATCGAGCTGTGCCCACTGGATCCACTGCGCGCGACGCAGATCGCGCTGGGCGCGAGCGGGCGCTTCTACCTCTCGCAACCGATCGAGCTCCTGCCTTCCACGCGTCAAGCCGTGCTCAGCGACGCGCAGGGTCACTTCCGCGTCGCCCTCTGGGATCGGCCTCGAGGATCCAGCTTCCTGAGCGCGACGGCGGGGGCGGACGCCCGCACGTTCGAGCTCGACGCCGCGTGGAGCGCCGACGTGCGCATCGACCTGTCGCAGGCGCGGTGACCGACGTGGCCGCGCTCGCCCAACCTCGGCCTCCCGGAGCTTCCGCTCTCTTCCCACGCGCTGTGACGACCACCCGAGGCGCCGGCTCGCCGGTCAGCAGCCCGGAGATCCGGCCCGGTTCGACCACGGCCTGCAGCTACAATCCAAGGAGTGAAAGGCACGACTTGGACGAACTCTCCGGTAGCGATCTGACTCTGCTCCTGAGCCGCGCGCGGGATGGGGTCGACGGAGCGGCCGACAAGCTCTTGCCCGCCGTGTACGGCGAGCTGCGCCGCATCGCTGGCCTGCACTTTCGAGGCCGGGGCGCGAGTACGCTGCAGCCGACGGCGCTGGTCAGCGAGGCCTACCTGCGCCTCTTCGACGAGCGGCAGCTCGAGTGGCGCGACCGCGCGCACTTCTTCGCCCTTGCCTCGAAGGTCATGCGGGGCGTGCTGGTCGACCACGCGCGAGAGCAAGGTGCACGCAAGCGTGGCGGGGATCGGCAGCGCGTGACGCTCAACGAGAACGCCGCCGGCGGCGGCCTGCAGCTGGACCTCCTCGACCTGAACGACGCGCTGGCAGCGCTCTCGGAGCTCGACGAGCGACAGGGGCGTATCGTCGAGATGCGCTGCTTCGGGGGGCTCGAGATCGCCGAGGTTGCGGAGCTGCTCGGAGTGTCCGCGCGCACGGTGGATCGCGAGTGGCAATGGGCCAAGGCCTGGCTCGCCCGGCGTCTGCGCGAGGAGGCGTCGTGAGCACCCCCTACGAGCGCCTGAAGGCGATCTTCCAGGAGGCCCTCGACCGACCTGCCGGCGCACAGCGCCGCTCGTTCCTCGAGCAGCGCTGCGGAAGCGACGCGGGCCTGCGCGCCGAGCTCGACGAGCTCCTCGAACGGCATGCCAAGGACGGTCCCGCCTTCGAGCGTGATCTCGTCGCCTCGGTCGGGGCACCAGCGTCCGGCCAGGGTCCCGCCGGCTTCCCGAAGACGATCGGACCGTATCGCATACTGGGCCGTCTCGGAGAGGGCGGAATGGGCACCGTCTTCGAAGCCGAGCAGGAGAACCCGCGCCGGCGCGTCGCCCTCAAGCTGCTCCGAGGCGCCTTCGCCGGTGCCTCCCTGGTGCGGCGTTTCGAGCTCGAGGGGCACTTCCTGGGGCGTCTGCACCATCCTGGCATCGCCCAGATCTTCGACGCGGGCGCGATCGGCGGCGCCGATCCGCAGCCCTACTTCGTGATGGAGCTGATCGACGGCGCCCCACTGACTCACTACGCGACGGAGCGTGGGCTGAGCGCACGCGAGTGCATCGCGTTGATGCTCCTGGTCTGCGACGCGATCGAGCACGCTCACCAGCGCGGTGTCATCCACCGCGACCTGAAGCCGGACAACATTCTGGTGGACGCGTCGGGGCAGCCCAAGGTGCTGGACTTCGGCATCGCGCGGGCCGTCGACGACGAGCTGGCGACCCTGGGCGAACAGACCCACACCGGGCAACTGATCGGAACGCTGGCGTACATGAGCCCGGAGCAGGCGGCCGGGGAGCCGAGCGAGATCGACACGCGGGCCGACGTGTACGCGCTGGGCGTGCTGCTCTACGAGCTGCTTGCGAAGCGCCTTCCGCATGAGGTCACCCATGTTCCCCTGCGCGCCGCGCTGCGCGCGATCGCTGAAGAGGACGCGCCACTCCTGGGGACGCTCGAACGCGAGCTGCGCGGTGACGTAGAGATCCTCGTGGCG
>JAJFFA010000201.1 GCA_021776885.1 Planctomycetota bacterium | reverse complement strand
GCCCAGGGCCGGAGCCAGACCGGAGAGCGCGGCCTCGAGCCCGTCGGCCAGGTCGTCTGCACTCTGGGGTCGCGGCGCGTCGCGCGTGACGCGCTCGAGGGCGGCGTGCACCAGGGTGCCCAGGGCCTGACCCAGGTCGCGCCCGAGTCCGCGTCCGCCGAGCGGCCCGGGCTCGACGGGCCCGGACGACCCGGGGGGCTCGACGGACTCGTCCGCCGCGCTCGGCGCACGGAACGGCGGCCCGGCCTGCTGCGCCAGCAGTGCCGTCGCCTGTTCGTAGGCACGCACGGCCTCGGGCGCGCGCTCGAGCCCCTGCGGGTGGCTGAGGTGCATGCCCGCGCCGGGTTCGACCACCCGGTGGCGCACGAGCCCCTGGGCCAGCAGCGCGCCGTCCGCGGGGCGTGCGTCGTGTTCGAAGCCCACGCCGCGCAGGGCGCGCAGCCAGCGGCAACGGTCCCCGTTGCGCGCGTGGCTGGCCAGGAGCACCAGCCGCGCCCGCGCACGGGTCAGGGCGACGTAGAGGACCCGGGTCTCCTCCGCTTCCTCGTGCAGATCGCGCTGGAGGAAGTTCCAGATCCAGGCCGTGTTGGCGGCGAAGGGCTTCTCCCGTGCCCGCAGGGCGAGGGCCGCGCCGTGCCGCGGCGTCTGCACCACGTCGACCGCCGCCTGCCGCCGCTTGTCGGCGCCCCTGTCCTCCTTGGCCATGTCGGGCAGAAAGACCGTGTGGTTCTCGAGCCCCTTCATCTTGTGGATCGAGGTGATCTTGACCGCGTTCGAGTCGTCGTCGGCGAGGGGCGAGTCGGCCTCGAAGTCCGCCAGCCCGCCCTCCTGGATGGCGAGCACGACCTCCTCCAGGGACATCCTCCCGTCCCGCGCCAGGGCGCCGGCGGCCGCCGCGAACTTCTGCAGGTTGGCAACCCGCTGGGGTCCCTCGTAGGCCGCGGCACCCAGGGCCAGGAGCTCCATGCGCTCGAAGATGCGCGCCACCGCGGTGTCGACGGGGAGGGCCCGGATCTCGCGCTCGAGCTCGCGCAGGAACTCGAAGCGCTGGGCGATGCGCGGGCTGCCGTCCGGCGCCTGGGTGCGCCAGTCCCAGGCCCCGCCCGCCGCCGCATGGCGCGCCAGCTCGACGTCGTCGACGCCGCCGACGGGTGAGCGCAGGTAGGCCAGCAGGGCGGTGGCGTCCGCGGGCTGGGCCACGGTGGTCAGCACCGCGAGGGACTGGCCGATCTCGGGTCGCTTGGTGAAGTCCTTGCCGCCGTCGACGACGAAGGGAATCCCGCGCTCGCGCAGGGGACGCAGGTAGGCCGGGATCGAGGCGAAGGTGCGGAACAGGATCGTGAAGCGGCCGTAGCCCTGGTCGTCCTCGACCTCCCGCGCGATGGCTTCGGCGATGGCCCGGCCCTCGGTGCGGCGCCGCTCCGGAGCATTGGGTCCGGGGCTCTCGACGCTCCAGATCTCGACACAGGGCTCGCCGTCGCCGAGGGCGGCGTCGGCGGCCGCATCCGCCCCCGGGTCCGTGCTCGAGTGGATCGGCTGGTAGGGGGGCTGGGCCGCGTTCTCCGTCCAGCAGGCGCTGGTGGCCCCGTCGAAGAAGCGGTTCACGACGCGCGTCACGCCGGGCAAGCTGCGGAAGTTGGTGGTCAGCGTCACCTGCTCGCCGCCGAGGCTGACGATGCGCGACACCGCGCGCCGGAAGGCGCCGTAGTCTGCGCCGCGGAAGCGGTAGATCGACTGCTTGGGGTCGCCGACGACGAAGAGCTTGCCCGGGGCGAGCTGGGCCTCCCAGGCCAGGGGCCCGCAGCCCGCCTGCTCCTCGGCCAGGAGCAGCACGATCTCGTACTGCAGCGGGTCCGTGTCCTGGAACTCGTCGACGAAGAGCATGCGCCAGCGCGCCTTGAGCTCCGTGCGTACGGAGGCGTGATCGCGCAGCAGGTTGCGCGCCAGGTGCAGCAGCGCGTCGAAGCCGATCCAGCCGGCGCGCAAGAGTTCTTCACGAAAGGTCGCGGGGAACTCGCGCAGGGCCTCGAGCAGGAGCCGTCCGGGCGCCTCGTCGAAGTCCATCAAGAGGTGCGCGAACTCCTGGGCCGCCTTGCCGACGCGCTTGAGCTCCTGCGCGCTGACACCGCTCAGGGCCTTGCCGGCATTGAGGGGCACCTTCTTGCGCAACCGCGGCGCCTCCTCAGCGTTCGCATCCACGGCGAGCAGGAAGGCGTCGAGCCCTTGATCGAAGGCCGCCAGGACAGCGCTGAGGTAGCGGAGTTGGGAATCCTGACCCTTGGTCAGGGAGCCATCGGCGCGGGCCAGCAAGCCGTCGATGTCCGCGCGCTGCGCCCGCGCGTGGTCGGCGAGCAGCTCCTCGGGCCGGATCTCCGGCCCGTCGAAGAGCTCCGTGGGGATGCGGAACTGGGACAGGGCGCGGGCCAGGGCCGTGATGTTGGGCAGGTCGAGCTCCGCCAGCAGCGCCTTCCACAGCTTGGCGCGCAGGGGGTCCGCCTCGGGCCCCAGCTCGCGCGCCAGGAACTCGTTCCACAGGTCCTCGATCAGGCTCTTCGCCTTCTCGCCCGTGTCGACGGCGAAGTCGGGGTCGACCCGGGCCTCGACCGGGTAGGCGCGCAGGAGCTCGCTGCAGAAGGCGTGGATCGTGCGGATCTCCGCGCGGTCGAGGCTCTCGAGGGCTTCGAGGGAGCGCTGGGCGATGTCCGCGGGGTCCACCCCCGCCGCTCGGGTCAGCCAGACGAAGGAGCGCCCGGCCTCGTGCCCGGGGTCGGGCTCGAGCTCGCCTCGGGCGTGGGCACGCAGGGCCTCGAGGCCCTGGGCCACGCGCTCGCGCATCTCCGCCGCCGCCTTCTCCGTGAAGGTGATCGCGGCGATCCCGTCGATGCTCGCGCGGCCGGCGCCCAGGGCGTTGAGGTAGCGCTCGACGAGCAGGCT
>JAJFFA010000021.1 GCA_021776885.1 Planctomycetota bacterium | reverse complement strand
GTCGAGGGCCAGGGCGGCGCCGAAGCGCTTGCCGGGCCCCGCATCGGGCGGGCGCAGGAAGCCCAGGGGGACCCAGCCACCGGTCTCGCGATGCCAGATCTGCACCTCGCCGGAGTCGACGCCAGCGCTGTCCGCGAGGGGGGCACCGACGAGGGCCCAGTCGCCGGCGATGGCCACGGAGCGCCCGGCCTCGGTGGAGGGGACCGGCGCTGGCGCGAGCAGGGCCTGGACCTCGCACTGGCCGGAGGCCTGGGGGGCCAGGAGAGCCAGCACGGGGATCAGGGACGTCAGGGACGCTTGGCGTGCGAGCCGACACACGCCACGATTCCGGAAGGACTTCACGGGACAACTCTCTCTGGGGTCCGCGCGGCCTTCTCCTCCGGCCCCGCAAGGCCGCCCGGAGACCTCCGGTGACCCCGCGCGGCAGCCCGCTTAGGAAGACCCAATTCTACGCGAAGCCGTCGCCCTGTCTAGATGCGACTTCCTGCCGATCCGGGGGCGCCGGCCGGGGTTAGACTCGGGCGATGCTGTGGGCTGCGCTCCTCTACCTATGGATAGGGTCCCCTGGACCGGATCCGGGCCCCCTCGGCTCCGGTGACGCGACCTTCGAGACCCGCGTCCGGCCCCTGCTGATCGAAGCCTGCAGCGATTGTCACGGCCCCAAGAAGCAGAAGTCCGGCCTGCGCCTCGACAGCGTCGCCGGGATCCGCGCCGGCGGCGACCGCGGCCCGCTCTTCGACCCGGAGACCCCCGCCAACGGGCTCCTGGCCCATGCCCTCTCCTACGCCGACCCCGACCTCGCCATGCCGCCCTCGGGCAAGCTCTTCGACGACGAGCTCGCCGCGCTGATGGAGTGGATCGAGGCCGGCGCCGAGCTGCCCGCGGAGGCCCCGGGCAGCGTGTCGGCGGACCACGGCCAGCAGGACGACCCCTTCGACCTGAAGGCGCGCGCCGCCCACTGGGCCTACCAACCCCTGGCCCAAGCGACCCTGCCGCGCATCGAGGATCGGGACTGGCCCGTCCTGCCCCTCGACCACTTCATTCGCGCGCAACAGGAAGCCCAGGGTCTCTCCCCCGCCCCCGACGCCGAGCGCCGCGCCTGGATCCGCCGCGTCAGCTTCGACGTGACCGGCCTGCCCCCGGAGCCCGCGGACGTGCGCGCGTTCCTCGACGATCCCACGCCCCAGGCCCACGAGCGTGTCGTCGACCGGCTGCTGGCCTCCGAGCACTACGGCGAGCGCTGGGGACGGCACTGGCTGGACCTGATGCGCTACGCGGAGACCCGTGGGCACGAGTTCGACTATCCCCTGCCCAACGCCTGGCAGTACCGCGACTGGGTCGTGCGCGCCTTCGATGCCGACGTGCCTTACGACCGCTTCGTGAAGGAGCACATCGCCGGCGACCTCCTGCCCGAGCCCAGGCCCCACCCCGACGACGGCTACGACGAGTCGATCCTGGGCACCGGCTTCTGGTTCCTCGGGGACGAGGTGCACTCGCCCGTCGACACCCGCGCCGACGAGCTCGACCGGCTGGCGGGCAAGATCGACACCGTGTCCAAGGCCTTCCTGGGCCTGACCGTGGCCTGCGCCCGCTGCCACGATCTCAAGTTCGACGCGGTCGCGACCCGCGACTACTACGCCCTCGCGGGCTACGCCTCCAGCGGCAGCTACGCCCAGGTGCGCTTCGAGACCCGTGAGCACAACGGGCGCATCGCCCTCGACCTGGCTGCCCTCGAGGCGCGCCACGCCGAGCGCGTCGCGGGCGCGGTCGCCCCGGCCCTCGACGCGGCCGCCGGGCGCAGCGGCGACTACCTCGACGCCGCGCGCCAGGTCGTGCGTCAGCTGAAGCCCGCCACGGGCGCGGCGAAGCCGGCCTTGCGCGACGGCCTGGCCGCCGCCCTGGGCAGCGCGCTGCGCGAAGCTCTGCGCATCGAGGCCTGGAACCGCGTCGCCGGCGAGCGCGACCTCGTGCCGGCGCGCCTCGCGTCCTGGACCCTGGCCCTGCTGCGCGCCCGCGCCGACGACGCCGCGCCGCTGCACCCCTTTGCCGCCCTGCTCGACGCCGACGAGCGCGCCCCCACGCTGATCGACCTGGTCCTGGCCGGGCTGGCGGGGGAGCGCGCCGAGCAGGCCCCAAAGAGCCTATTCCGCTTCGACCAGCGCGGAGCGGCCCTGCACCAGAACGGCTTCGCCTTCCGCGTGCGCGCGGCGGGCGAGCGTGCCCTCGACCCCGAGGCCCCCTGGACCCTGCGCGAGGTCGCGCCCCGCGCCGCCGCCTACTTCGACCCGACCTGGCAGGTGCTCGAGCCCCATCCCGACTCGGAGCCGGACCCGAGTAGCGTGCACTGGGTGCAGGCCGGACGCACCCTGCGCAGCGAGACCTTCGTGCTCGAGCAGCCGCGCCTGGCCTACCTCGTGCGCGGCGCGGGGCAGGTCTTCGCCTGCGTCGACGCACACCGCATGGTGGCCGGCCCGCTGCACGGATCGGTCGTGCGCAGCCTCGAGCCCTCGACGGACTTCCGCTGGGTCGTGCACGACCTCGAGGACTACGTCGGGCGTCGCGTGCACCTCGAGTTCTCGCCCACGGAGAGCGGCGACCTGGCCCTGGCCGAAGTGGCCTGGTTCGACGAGCAAGCTCCGTGGACCGCTGGCGAGCCGCGCCAGCTCTTCGCGCGCCTGCGGGCGGCCGGGGCGCAGGACACGCGCGCCCTCGCCGCGGCCTTCGAGCAGGCCCTGCACCACGCGGCCGCTTCCCTCTCGGCCGCGGACGCCCCCGCCGCGGAGCGCGCCTGGCTCGCCAACTGGATGCTGGCCAGCCCGCTGCTCTTCCCGGTGGCCGGCGACGCCGAGCGCCGGGGCGCGGCGACCACACCCTACGCCTGCGCGGCGCGCGCCCTGCGCCACCGCATCCGCCCCGTGTCGCACCTGGCCCCGGCCATGCTCGAGGGCAACGGCGTCGACGAGCCCGTGATGCTGCGCGGCAGCGCCCACGCGCCGGGGGAGACCGCGCCGCGGCGCTTCCTCGAGGTCTTCGTCGGTGACGTGGTCGAGCCCGCCGCCGCCGGCAGCGGGCGCCTGGCCCTGGCCGAGCACATCGTCGCCACGCCCCTCGCGAAGCGCGTCTGGGTCAACCGCGTCTGGCACCACCTGTTCGGCCGCGGCCTGGTCACATCGCCCGACGACTTCGGCGTCATGGGCGAAGCCCCCACCCATCCGGAGCTGCTCGACTGGCTCTCCGGACGCTTCGTCGAGCAGGGCTTCCACACCAAGCTCCTGGTGCGCGACCTGGTGCTCTCGCGCACCTACCGCCAGTCGAGCCAGGCGCGCGAGACGAGCCTGGCCGCGGATCCGGTCAACGCCCTCTGGCACCACGTGCCCCTGCGCCGGCTCTCCGCCGAAGCCCTGCGCGACGCGATCCTGTTCACCTCGGGCGAGCTCGACGGGGCGCGCTTCGGAGCGCCGGTCCCG
>JAJFFA010000003.1 GCA_021776885.1 Planctomycetota bacterium | reverse complement strand
CACGGCCGCGCCGGCTGCCAGCAGCGGGTTGCGGCGCGCCAGGGCGGCGCCCGTGCCCAGGCCCAGGGTCGCCAGGCCCCCGGCGCGGAGCACGAAGCCGCCCGGTCCGTCCCAGCGCCGTGCGGCCTCGTTCCAGAGCATGGCGGCCAGGTGCGGGCGGCGCAGGTCGAAGCGTGCGGCGACCTCGGCGTCCACCCCGGCTGCCCAGGCGGCCAGGCCGTCGCGTGTGGCGCGCTCGAGCTGCTCGAGGTCTCCGGCGCACTCCCCGCGCGCGGCCTCGAAGCTGCGCCCCAGCGCTTCGGCCGTGCCCAGGGCATTGTGCCGCCGGACCTGCGCCAGGTCGCCCCCGGCGACCAGCTCGCCCAGGGCCTCGGTCAGGGCAGTGAAGCCGGCGCCCGACGGGTCCGACTGCGCCTGGCGTGCGCTGAGCGCGATGACCCGGGCGTCCGCGGCGCCCCAGCGCTCGGCCGCGGTGCGCGCCAGGGCCGCGAGCAGCTCGTCGCGCGCGCCCTCGGTCAGCTCATCGGCCCGATTCAAGACGAGGATCAGCCCGCGGCGGCCGGCGAAGGCCTCGACGAAGGCGACGGACGAGAGCTCGGCCACGGACTGTCGGTGGGCGACGACGATCAGCACGTCGGAGCGCTCCGCCAACCCCTGGACCACGTCACGGTGCTGGGTCTCGACGCTGTTCACGTCCGGGGCGTCGACCAGGATCTGGCCACGCCAGGAGTGCGTGGCCGCGTCCCCTCCGGGCTCGTAGTCGACCACCCGCGGCGGCGCCCCTGGCAGACCCTCCAGCAGCTGCCGAACGTCCGCGTCCTTGGGTCGGAACACGACCGGGGCGCGGGTCGTGGGCCGCGCATCGCCCTCCTGGGCGATGGCACGTCCGGCCAATGCGTTGAGCAGGGTCGACTTGCCAGCGCCGGTGGCCCCGACCAGGGTCACGACCGCCGCACCCTCGACGCGCAGGAGCTGGCGGTCGAGGTCCTTGCACAGGGCGTCGAGCTCCTCACGCCGCTCGTCCACGGCGCGCAGGTCGGCGACCCGAGCGCGCTCCTCGTCCAATCCGCGGCGCAGGCGCGCCAGGATGTGCTTCACGCCACCGGCGACGGGTTCGACTCGCACGTCAATCCTTCCAGCTCGAGGGACAGTTCCTGGGCGCTACGTTCCGAGGCAGCGGCGCGCCTCGCGAGCTCCGGCGCGCTGCGTCGCAGGGCGGCCTTCATCAGGGCATGCGCCAGGCGTTCTCCGCGCAGGGCGGTCCAGCGCTCGCGGGCGCTGCCGGCCACGGAGGTGCCGAGCAGCCGCGAGACGCGCTCGGCGAAGACGCTGGTCAGGGCGCCCGCGCCGCCGATGGCGACGTCCGCGCCGAGGCCACCGGTGTGGAAGATGACCAGCCCCGCCAGGGCGGCGGGTACGAAGTGCAGGGCGTCGATGGCGACCTGAAAGACCCACTCGTCGCCGCGGCCGTCGAGCTCCTTCTCGATCAGCTCCTCGCAGGCCTCGCCGAAGACGCGCAGGAGCTCGGGGTCCGTGCCCAGGTCGGCGAGCACGCGCTCGCGCGCGGCCTGGGACGCGCCGGGGGCCAGGTCGGCGGCGAGGCAGGCCTCGAGGGCAGCGTCCGGGCCGTCGGGTGTGTCGTCCCGACGCCACCAGTTGCCCTGGGGCGCCAGGTCGAGGGCGAGGGCCTCGAAGTAGCCGGGCCACTCGGGGGCCAGGGCCTCGGCCTCGACACTGGCCAGCTCGGTGGGCGGCTCCTCGGCCGCGGGCTTCTGTCCTCGCAGGCGACCGAGGGTGCCCGCGACGCCACGCTCGATCCAGCGCCGCGAGTTCTTCAGGGCGGAGCGCAGCTTGCCCGTGCCGAGGCCGGGACGGCGGTCGAGCACGGCCCGGAAGGCATCGAGGAAGGGGCCCATGGGCATGGCGCGGGAGGCGATGCGGCGCCCGATGGGCCAGGCGTGGGCGCGGGCCAGGTCCTCGATGCTGCGGGCCTGGCGGCCCTCGGCGGAGAGCACGGCAACGAAGCGCTCGACGTCGTCGCGCAGGCTGGCGAGGGAGGCGGCCAGGGCCGTGTCCTTCAGCTCCCGGGCGGCGCCGGAGTCGAAGAGCCACTCGCGCAGGGGCGTGCCCTGGAGCGGACCCTGCGGCGCACCGAGCGCCGCGCCGTCGAGGGCCAGGGCCGTGGGCTCGAGCTGCTTGGAGCCGTCCTGCAGTCCGATCTCGAAGGGCGCATGGAACAGGGCCACGGGCGCGTGGCCGAGGTCGGCGGCCAGCTTGGCCGCGTGCTCGCGGGTGACCTCCTCGCCCAGGGACTCGTTGTAGACGAGCAACCAGGGCCGGCCGTGGGCCAGCCAATCCTCGAGGAAGGTGACGACCTCCCGGTTCTGGTAGGTGTGGCGCGTGACGACGACCAGGGCCAGGTCGGCGACCGAGAGCAGGGACTCGCTGGCCCGGCGGTTCTCGACCAGGATGCTGTCGAAGTCGGGGGTGTCGATCAGGAGCAGATCGGGGCGCATCGACTCGCGCAGCACGAGCAAGACCTCGGCCGGGTCGCCGCTCTCGAGGGCCCCTGCCAGCCCCGGGCCCGAGAGCTCGGACGCGTCGACCTCGCGCAGGGCGAAGCGCGCCAGGGAGGGGTCGGCGGCCAGGCGCCTGGCCAGCTGCGGAGACGCGACCCCCACGAGCCGGCGCGTCGCGCCGCCGGTGGGCATGGACGGGCTGAGGGGCGCGCCGCCCAGCGCGTTGAAAAGGGCAGACTTGCCGGCGTTGTTGGGCCCGACGATTCCGGCCACCAGGTAGGCCTCGCCCCCGGCCGTGCGCGGCAGGAGGTCACGCTCGAGGCGCCCGAGGGCCCGTCGGCCCGCTG
>JAJFFA010000200.1 GCA_021776885.1 Planctomycetota bacterium | reverse complement strand
GTCCAGCTCGAGCACGCTGGTGTACTCAGGCTCGCGCGTGCCGTCCTCGTGGAACATGCCCTGCTCGCGCAGGTAGGCCTCGACCAGCACAGCCCGCTCGCTGCGCCCGGTCAGGCGCATGTAGTCGAGGGTCAGCTCGTCGACCGGGAACAGGCCGCAGGTCGCCCCGTACTCCGGGGCCATGTTCGCGATGGTGGCGCGGTCCGCGAGGCGCAGGCCCGCGAGTCCGGAACCGAAGAACTCGACGAAGCGTCCGACCACGCCATGGGCGCGCAGGAGCTCGGTCACGCGCAGGACGAGGTCGGTCGCGGTCGCGCCCTCGCGCAACTCGCCGACGAGGCGCATGCCGACGACCTGCGGGATCAGCATCGACACCGGCTGCCCCAGCATGGCGGCCTCGGCCTCGATCCCGCCCACGCCCCAGCCCAGGACGCCCAGCCCGTTGATCATCGTCGTGTGCGAGTCGGTACCCACCAGGGTGTCCGGGTAGGCGTAGCCGTGCCCGTCCATGACGACCCGCGCCAGATACTCGAGGTTGACCTGGTGCACGATGCCCGTGTCGGGCGGCACGACCTTGAAGCCTTCGAAGGCGTTCTGGCCCCACTTCAGGAAGGCGTAGCGCTCGCCGTTGCGCTCGAACTCCTTCTCGGCATTGATGCGCCGCGCGTCCGGGCTGCCGTAGGCATCGACCTGGACCGAGTGGTCGATCACCAGCTCGGCGGGTTGCAGCGGATTGATCTTCTTCGGGTCGCCGCCCAGGGCCACCATGGCGTCGCGCATCGCGGCCAGGTCGACCACCGCCGGCACGCCGGTGAAGTCCTGCATCAGGACGCGGCCTGGACGGAAGGCGATCTCCTGGCTGGGCTCGGCCTCGGGGTCCCAGCCCGCGAGGGCCTCGATGTCGGCCGCCGTCACGCTGGAGCCATCCTCGTGGCGCAGGAGGTTCTCCAGCAAGATGCGCAGCGCGAAGGGCAGCCGCTTGGTGTCGAGGCCGCGCTCGTCGAGGGCCGAGAGACGGGCGATCTTGAAGCTCTTGCCGCCGACCTCGAAGGTGCCGCGGGCCTTGAACGTGTCCAGCATGGGTCTTCCCTATGGTTCTAGGGCAGTGTTGGGGCGGGAATCGAGCCGACGATGATAAGGACCCGCGCCCCCGGTTGCGCGGACCGCTTGCCCGAAGACGCTGCGCAGACTCCTGGCGGGGCCTCGCTCCAGCCCAACGAGCGTGGAGTCCGCATGGGAGCGGGGGCTCGAGACGTTCGATACCGGCTGACACGCCGCTGCGCGGCTCGACCGAAGGCTCGGCAACGCCTCGCTCGGTCGCGCGGCGGTCCTCAGCGCGGGGCGAGGGGGCAGGCCTCGAGCCGCGCCGTGCGCGTGGTCTCGGTCACCGCCTCCGCGAAGAGCACGTGCTGAGGGCACAGGGCCGCCTCCTCGAGCATCAGGGCCTGGCCCTGGACTGCCAGCACGACGCCCTCGAGCAGGACGTCCTGGACGGAGACCACCGCCGAGGCGCTGCCGGTCAGGAGCGCGTCACGGGCCACGAAGCTGCCGGCCCGCTGGCCGTGGACCGCGTTGCGCTCGCCCCCGTCGAGCACGCTGCGCTCGAGGTAGACCCTGCCCGCGTCCCCGGGGTGCAGCGCCCCACCGCGCAGGAGCGAGGCGCGGGCGATCAGGGTCGAGGGCCCGCTCAGGCGCGCGACCCAGGCGCTCTTGCGGGTCGCCTGGCTCGGGCGCAGGGGGCGCACCACGCAGCGCTCGAGCTCGACCTGGCTGCTCTGGATGAAGAGCATCGTGTCCGCTCCGATCAGCTCGCTGTCGACGACGGTCACGCTGGCCTGGGTGACCATCAGGGCGCTGCCCTTGGTGTGCTCGATGGCAAGGCCCTCGATGACCACGTCGTGTACGCCGTGGATCCGCAGCCCGGTCAAGAGCCGCGCGTCCCCCACGCCCCGCAGGCGCAGCCCCTCGACGCGCACCTCCAGCTGCCGTCCGCGCTCCTCGTCGCCCTCGCCGTAGATGCCGGCGGGCAGGAGCACATCGACGTCGCGCACGCCCTCGGCCGCGAGCCGTGTGAGAACCTCTTCCAGGCCCGGCAACCCGGGCCCCGGCAGCTCGATCAGCTCCCGCGCAGCGAGGCTGTTCATGCCGCGCGGGTCTCCGTCGAGGCGCCGCGCGGTGAGTTCGGCGAAGGCGCGCAGGCGCGCGGCCGGGGACGCATCGAGGCCCACGGCGGCGTCGAGGAAGAGCTGGGAGCCCGCGTCCTCTCCGCGCTCCACCAGGCGCAGGCCCAGCTCGAGGCGCTCGAGGTCCGCGCTCTCGAGCAAGCCCTCACGATCGTCCAGGCCGCCCAGCAGGGTCAGGATCGCCAGGGACGGGCCCAAGCGCGAGTAGTCGAGGCGAGCATCGATGGCATCGCGCACCAGAATCGCGTCCGGATCTCCGGCGAAGAAGCTGCGCCAGTCGGTGTGCGTCGGCTGGAAGCGCTGCGCCTGCGGCACCAGGGCGAAGGCCCAGCCGCCCATGGACGGCAGGGGCTCCACGGGCGCCGCCAGAAGACCGGCCAGGCGCTGGATGTTCGGGTCGGGGTCCGCGCGCGAGGCCACACCGACCCAGTCCGCCGCCTGCGGCGGCGCGCACAGGAGGGCCAGGGCGCGACGGGCCATGCGCTCGTCGAACAGGCCGTCGGGGGGCGGCGAGTCGAGCCCTTCGAGCGCTGCGCGCGCCGCGAGCAC
>JAJFFA010000199.1 GCA_021776885.1 Planctomycetota bacterium | reverse complement strand
GGCGAAGAAGGCGATGATGGATTCCATCTTCCTCGCCAACCTCGAGCTGAAAGAGAGGGTTGCGTCCCTCTCCTCGAATCGAGAATAATCCCCGGTTCGGAGGCTGCCCCACGGACCGGGATCCGCAGCCGAAACCTGGCTCGCCTTGGCAACGTCCGACGCTGGCCCGGTTCCGACCGCGAATCCCGATCCCTGGCGCAGCCTCTTCTTGCCTTCCTGTTCCAGGGGGCTTCCGAAGCGCCGAGTCGGCGCAGTCGATCGAGAACGAGCGAGACGAGTGACCGATGAGCGAAGACGAACCGGCCAAGAAAGAGGGCGTCCTCTACATGGGGATCGACCTGGGCACCTCGCGCACGTCGGTCAGCGCCAGCAACGGAGTGCGTGAGACGGTCGAGTCCTTCGTGGGCTACCCCAAGGACCCCGTGGCACGCAAGCTGCTGAAGAAGGACGTCCTGTTCGGGGCCGAGGCGCGCAAGCACCGCCTGTCCCTCGACTTCTATCGCCCGCTCGAGAAGGGCGTGCTCAAGTTCAACGAGAGCGGCGAAGAGGACAAGAACGAGCTGCGCGCCGCGCAGCACCTGATCCAGGAGACGATCCGCCTCGCGCGGCCGCGCAAGGACGAGCTGGTCTACGCGGTGATCGGAGCGCCGGCCCAGGCCTCGATCCACAACAAGGACGCGATCCTGCAGGCTGCACGCGAGACCGTCGACTCGGTCATGCTCTGCTCGGAGCCGTTCTCGGTGGCGTACGGCCTCGACATGCTCGACGACGTGCTGGTGATCGACATCGGCGCTGGCACCGTCGACCTGTGCCGCATGCACGGCACGATGCCCGAGGACGCGGACCAGATCACCATGACCACGGCCGGCGACTTCGTGGACGCCGAGCTGACCAAGGAGATCAGGGCCTCGCACCCCGAGGCGCAGTTCTCGGTGCAGATGATCAAGGACCTGAAGGAGCGCTTCGCGACCGTCGAGGAGACGCCCTCGCCCGTGATCGTCTCCCTGCCCGTGAACGGCAAGCCGACGGACTTCGACCTGACGAAGGAGGTCCGCACCGCGGCCCAGCGCATCGTGGCGCCGATCGTCGAGGGCCTCGGCCGGCTGGTCGCGACCTTCGACCCGGAGTTCCAGGACCGCCTGAAGAACCGCGTGCTGCTCGCGGGTGGCGGGAGCCAGATCCGGGGGCTCGACTCGGCCATCGAGCGTGAGATGCACTCGATGCTCGGTGGCGGCAAGGTGATCCGCGTCGAGGAGCCGATCTATGGCGGCGCCAACGGCGCGCTGAAGATCGCCCACGACATGCCCGAGGAGTACTGGGAAAAGCTGAAGTAGCACCCGCTGCTCCAGGGCCCCCTTCCGCGGGGGACGCTGGCTCGGCACCATGGCGCGGTCCGAAGCGTCCCGTCACACCACGAGACGGGTCTCGTAGCTCCGGCACGAGGAAGCCATGCACGTTGCCATCATCGGAAACGGCGTCACGGGAGTGAGCGCCGCCCTCGAACTCCGCGAGCTGCGCCCCGACTGGCGCATCACGCTGGTCTCCGGGGAGTCCAAGTACCACTACTCGCGGCCCGCCCTCATGTACATCTACATGGGGCACATGCGCTACGAGGACACCAAGCCCTTCGAGGACTCCTTCTGGGCCGAGAAGCGCCTGGACCTCGTGCGCGCCTGGGTCACCCGCATCGACACGGCGGCCAACAGGCTGGAGCTGCACGGGCGCGACCCGCTCGAGTACGACAAGCTCTTGATCGCGACGGGCTCGCAGTCGAACAAGTTCGGCTGGCCCGGACAGGACCTCGACGGCGTGCAAGGCTTGTGGGGTCTGGCCGACCTGCGCAGCCTGTACGAGACCAGCAAGCGCACGCGCCACGCCGTGATCGTCGGCGGCGGCCTGATCGGCATCGAGCTGGCCGAGATGGTGCACTCGCGGGGCATCGGCGTGACCTTCCTGGTACGTGAGTCGTCGTACTGGAACAACATCCTGCCGCAGGAGGAGTCCGCCATGGTCAACCGCGAGATCCGCGAACATGGGCTGGAGCTCCTGCTCGAGACCGAGCTCGAGCGCATCGAGGACGATGGCGCCGGGCACGCGGGCGCGGTGCTGACCAAGGACGGAAGGCGGATCGAGTGCCAGCTGGTCGGCCTGACCGCGGGCGTCAGTCCGAACATTGCCGTGCTCGAGGGCTCGGGCATCGAGAGTGGCCGTGGGGTGCTCGTCGATGGCAACCTGCGCAGCAGCGCAGCCGAGGTCTGGGCGGCGGGGGACTGCGCCGAGATCAAGACCGAGGGCGAAGGTCGCAACACGATCCAGCAGGTCTGGTACACGGGCAAGATGCAGGGTGAGTGGGCGGCGCACTCCATGGCGGGCGAGGAGCTGGGCCGCTACGACCCGGGGATCTGGTTCAACTCGGCCAAGTTCCTCGACCTCGAGTACCACACCTACGGCAAGGTCAACCTGCGCGTGGAGGGCGAGGAGAGCCTCTACTGGGAGCACGAGAACGGTCGTCACTCCCTGCGCATCGTGCACCTGGGCGGGCGGGTGATCGGCCTCAACACGATGGGCATGCGCTGGCGCCACGAGGTCTGCGAGCCCTGGTTGCGGGACGGGGTCAGCGTCGACCACGTACTGCAGAACCTGGAGCGCGCCTGGTTCGAGCCCGAGTTCTTCCGCCGCCACGAGCCCTCCATTCGGCGCGTCCTCGCGCAGGAGACCGTCTGACCATGGACGCTTCGACCCTCGACTACGACTACGACGAAGAGGCCCTCGGCTTCGGCGCGCCCGAGACCCCCGAAGGGATCGCACCCCAGGGCTTGAGCGGCGCCGAGAAGCTGTCCCTGGGCCTCGTCGGTCTGGGCTTCTTGTCCCTCGTCGTGCAGCTCTTCGGTCCCTTGAACGGAACCTGGACCGGGTTCCTGTCGAGCTTTGGCCTGCTCGCCGTCGGTGCCAGTGCGACCTTCTGGGCCCAGCACCGCTCCAGCGTTCCGGGCATCAAGCACGACTCGACCTTCTTCGCCGGCCTGACCGCGCGCGGCATGATGGGCTGGGTCGCCGGCATCGTGATGACCGGCATGTACCTGCTGATCTACTTCAAGCCGCAGTACCTGGGCTTTCAGCCGGCGCTGTACGGCGCAGAGGGCCTGGTTGCCCCGGCCCAGGTCACGGGCGGGCTGGTGCGCATGGTCGAGCCCCTGGCCCTGGCCCTGGGCGTGTGCAGCTCGCAGTGGTT
>JAJFFA010000198.1 GCA_021776885.1 Planctomycetota bacterium | reverse complement strand
CCGAGTTCTGGTCGTAGTCGATCCACATGTCGAGGCGGAAGTCGCCGCCGGACTGGAAGGTCGTCATCACGTCCGTCTCGATCGAGTACGTCTGGCCCGCGACCAGGGGCAGCACGGTGCTGCTGAAGTCCTGGTAGCCGCTGCCGCCAGGGCCGCTGACATTTGTGCCGATGCCGGTGATCGAGACCCGCTCGATCCAGTCATCGGTGGCGTCGTAGCTGGCCGTGCAGTACTGGGCGAAGCTCGTCGAGGCCAGGGTGGACAGGGCGAGGCAGACGGCAGCGGCGCGCAAGAGGTGCAGCATGGACGTTGGGGATCAGGAGCTTGGAGAGCGGCAAGAAAAAGACCCGCGGGCCGTGCAGTCGGTGCACGGCCCGCGGGCTCGATCGTAGGTCCCCGCGGCGATTCGCGGTAGGCCGCTGGCGGGTGTTACATGCGCCTCGCGCGCCAGGTGCGCAGGTCGAGGTCGCTGTCGTCGCGCTTGCCGTCCGGGCCCAGGCTGACCAGGTTGTGGGGCTTGCTGCCCTGGCTCGGCTCGTAGGCGTAGGGCCGGCCGTAGGGGTCCGTCAGGCGCGCGCTGTCGGTCAACCAGACGCGGCCGGTCGTGTCGGGGCGCACCAGCTCGCCCAGCTCTTTGGGGTGGCGCCCGTTGCTCGAGGCGTAGGAGCGGATGGCCTTGTCCAGGGTGACGAAGTCCGCGCCGATCTGGCGCTCGGTCCCGGGGTGGGTCAGATTGCCGCAGGCGACGGCGAGCAGGGCCAGGCTGCCCAGGAGGGCCGCCGGCAGGCACATTCGGCTCAGGAGGGTGGGCTTCGGATTCGGCTTCATCGGGGGCTCTCGCAGGCTGGCGTCACGCAGGCCGGCCAGAGACGCCGTCCGGGGCGGGTTCTTCCCGCGTTTTCGAAGCCTACCCCCCTTTCGAAGCGCACCGTGCGGAAGGGGGTGGAAGGGGGGGCGAAGCCGACCCAGGGGGGGCGACCAGGCGCCGCTTCCCGTCCCGGGTGCGCTGGACCGAGTCGCGGCCCGGGTCGTTGCGCTCCAGGTCGCGGTCCCAGAGCTGGCAGGTGACCTCCTTGTGCCTCTGGTCCAGGCCCTCGCAATAATTGGTGTAGATGCAGCGCCGTACCTGTGTCCCGCGACCCTGCTCGGCCTTCAGGAACCAGTCCGGGTCCGCCAGGGTGGCCCGGGCGGCGCCGACGAAGTCGCAGTCGCCGCGCCCGAGGGCCTGCTCCGCTGCAGCAAAGGTGCCGATGCCCCCGGCGCCGACCACGGGGGTGGCCAGGCCAGCCGCGCGCAGGGCGTCGCGCACGCCGCGGGCCAGGGGCAGGTTACGGCCGAAGGGGCCCGGGTCGCCGATGCGCACCGTGGGCATGCACTCGTGACCGCTCTCGCCGGTGTAGGGGTAGATCGCTTCGCCGACCCTGGGGACCTTGGCGTCCTCGAACTTGCCGCCCTTGCTGACCGAGACGAAGTCGAGCCCGGCGCGGGCCAGCTCGACCGAGTACCAGGCCGCGTCCTCGACCCGCGACCCGCCCTCGATCACCTCGTCGCCCAGCAGGCGGCAGCCGAGGGTGAAGCCGGCACCCACGCGCTCGCGCACGGCCTCGGTCACCTCGCGCGGGCAGCGCACGCGCCCCTCGCGTGACCCGCCGTAGCCGTCGTCGCGGTCGTTCCGGCGCGACAGGAAGGAGGCCATGGTGTAGGCGTGGGCGAAGTGCAGCTCGACGCCGTCGAAGCCGGCGTCCTGGGCGCGGGCGGCCGCGTCGGCGAAGAGACCCGGAAGCACCCGCGGCAGCTCGGCGACGTGGGGCAGGTGGGTGTCGGTGACGCGCTCGCGGGCGCCCCGTTCGAGGGCCTCCAGCTCGCGCTCGTCGAGCACGCCGCGGAGCTCGTCGTCGCTCAGGGACACGAGGGCTTCGCGCACAGAGGCCTCGTCGCCAGCGGCGGCCGCCGCGTGACCCGCGAGGGCGGCGAGGGCCACGCGGTGCGCCTCGCGCAGGCCGAGGAACTGGCGCAGGAAGCGCTCCCGCTGCGGGCGCCGACGGATACTGAGGAAGTCGATGATCTGGATCAGCAGCCGCGTCTCGCCCTCCGAGCGCGCGTGCACGACGCGCACCAGGTCGCGCAGCCCGGGCAGGAAGCGATCGTGGCCGATGCGCAGGAGGGGCCCGCTGGGGACGTCGCGGATCCCGGTCGCCTCGACCACGAGCACGCCGGGCTTGCCGTCGGCGAAGCGCCCGTACCAGTCGAGCACCGCGGGGGTGACGAAGCCCTCGTCCGTCGCGCGCCAGGGCACCATGGCCGGGACCCCGGTGCGCGTGCGCGCGCTGCAGGGGCCCAGGCTGCCGGGCTGGACGAGGCGCGCGTCGCGGGCCCCCTCGCGGGTGGGCCAGCCGGGTTCGGGCAGGGCGTGGGGGGCGGTCATGCCGGGGCAGGGTAGCGCCCCGGGGTGTGCCAGGTGCAGTGCCGAGGCGGAAGCGCGGCTCGAATCGGAGAGCGCTCAGGGCACGGCCAGGGTGAACGTGCGCAGCAGGGGTTCGCGCCCCCCGGCGATGATCTCGAGCCGCGCCTGATCCGCGCCGGGATCCCGGGGCACACGCAGCTCGATGGCGTAGCGCCGAGCCTCCTCGGCCTGACCACCGGAGTTGTTGCCGCCCGGATTGCTGCCGTGGAGGTCGACCGTCTCGATGACGGCCTCGCCACCGCGGAGCTCGAACTCCATGTCGCCCACGCGCACCGGCACTTCGCTTTCCGAATCGGAGGACGAGCTGACGACGACCTTGCCGCGTTCGAGTTGAACACTCCGACCGTTCTGGGAGGCGCGGAGCCTCGAGCCCGGTCCCAGGTCGAAGACCGTGTCGCGCTTCGCGTTGCCGGACGACGTGGCTCCCGCAGCGCTCCCGATGCTGACCTTGGTGCTCGCCACGTCCCCGGT
>JAJFFA010000197.1 GCA_021776885.1 Planctomycetota bacterium | reverse complement strand
GTCCAGCTCGCGCTTCATGGCCAGGAAGCGCTCGCGGTTCTCCGTGGCGAACATGGCCGCCATGGCCTGGTAGCCGATGACCAGGTCCTTCGCGAAGTAGAACTTGCCCCCGGCCTCGAGCACGATCTCGGTCAGCTCGTCGCACAAGCGCCAGAGCTCCGCGCGGTTCTGGGGCGTGACCTTGAAGTCGAGGGCCAGGCTCCAGCCGTCGTTCGAGTGGGTCATCCAGAAGGGGTCCGGTCGGTGGCGCTTGAAGACACCCAGGTAGGAGACGATGCCACGCTGCTGGCAGCGGCGCAGGATGGCGCGGTAGCCCTCGAGCGCCGTCTCCTTGGGCAGGAACGACTGGTACTGGATCAGGCCCCGGCGGCCCTGTCGGCCGTAGGCGAACTTCCAGTTGGGTACGTAGTCGAGCAGGAAGTTGAAGCCCGCGTGGGACTGGCGGTACCAGCCCTTCATGCCCTCGAGGCGCCCGGCCTGATGCTTGGTGTAGTTCATCAGGCGCATGCCGAGGTCGTGGTTGAACAGGCGCAGGATGCGCCACACCTCGCCCTTGGGGAAGACCCCCATGATCATGCCCGGCAGCTCTTGATGGGCGACGCGCAGGGTCTCCTCGGGCCTCGGGTCGACGCCCTGCTCCAGGTAGCGCGCGTGGTGGATCAGGCCGCGGCCCAGGTTCTCGTCGGCGCCGAAGCAGTCGATCCAGCCGACGAGATAGTCGGCGTCCAGGTTCTCGCCGAAGTACTGCATCATCTCGTCGAGATCGTTGCAGCTGATGCCCTTGACCTCGATCTCGCCCGACCAGATCTTCTTGGTGCGTAGCTTCACGCGGCTGATGCAGCCCAGCATCCCGAAGCCGCCGATGGCGGCGTGGAACAGGTCGGGTTCGAGCTCGCGGCTGGCCGTGCGCAGCTCCCCCGAGGGCAGCACGATGTCGAACTCGTCGACGCAGTCCCCGAAGGTGCCGACCTTGTAGTTGTTCTTGCCGTGGATGTTCATCGCCGATGTGCCGGCGACGGTCGGGAACATGGTCCCCGAGACGACCTTCGGCCACCAGCCGTCGGGCAGGATCGTCTTCCACAGCTGCTCGATGCTGACCCCACCCTCGAGCTCGGCCACGCCGGTCTCGGGGTTCCAGTCGAGCACGCGGTTCATCTGCGTGATGTCCAGCACGTGCCCGCGGTCGTTGACGCTCGCGTCGCCGTAGCTGCAGCCCGTGCCGCGCAGGCCGAGGGGCACGCCGTCCCGGCGCGCCACGTCGAAGGCCTTGCAGATCTCCTCCACCGAGCGCGGGCGCAGCACCTTGCTGTGCGCCCCCACCGCCATGCCCCAGCCCTCGACGAACTCGTACGAGGAGGGCGGGCCAGCAGAACCCGCGCCGTTGGAAGCGGAGCCCGCCATCAGATCGAGAGCTTCTTGAACAGGAATGAGGGGATGCACTTGACCACGGTGCCCACCGCCCACCAGCGCCGCGGCACGTAGCGCGTGTTGGCCCGCGAGCGCGCGGCACGCAGGATCTGGCGCGCCGCCTCGTCGGCGGAGATGACCCAGAAGAGCCCATCGAGGCCCGCGGTCATGGGCGTGTCGATGAAGCCCGGCTTGATCGTGCAGACGTGCACGCCGACCTCGGACAGGCGGTTGCGCAGGGCCTCGAGGTAGGTGTCCATCGCAGCCTTGGTCGTGCAGTACACCGGGCTGCCCTTGCGGCCCCGGTCCCCGGCGATCGACGAGATGCCGACGAGGGTGCCCTCGCGCTGGGTGTGCATCAGGCGCGCGGCCTCGTTGCACCAGGCGATGCAGCCGGCGACGTTGACCTCCAGCTGGGCCAGGTCCTTCTGCGTGTCGTACTCGTCCTTGCCGACCTCGGGCATGATCCCCGAGGCGTAGACGACCAGGTCCAGGCCGCCCAGGTCGCGCACGATGCGCTCGAACAGCTCGGGCACCTCGGCGCTCCGGGTCACGTCGTGCACGTAGGGCCTGACGACCCCGCCACTGCCCGGCCCCGCGTCCGTCGCCGCGCAAGCCTCGGCGCACTCGGCGGCCAGGGCCTCGAGCAGCTCCCCGCGCCGGGCCAGGGCGGCCACGCGGTAGCCCTCGGCCGCCAGGCGCCGGACCAGGGCGGCGCCCAGGCCCGAGCTGGCCCCGACCACGAGGGCCCGGCGCTTGTCCACGGGGACGCCGCGGATCACGGGCGGAGTGGGAGCGGAGCTCTCATGGCGGGGTTCGGTCGCGGCGGCGGTCATCGGGCGGCTCTGGGTGTCGGGGCTCGGCGTACGGCGTGAAGATCGGCAGCGAGAGCCTAAATCGCGAGCCATTCCAGATGAAGCCCGCACGCAAGACGCTCTGGCGCGGAAGCTCGGGTGAAGCGACGGCCGCCTGCGCGTAGGCTCGGGGCATGCAGCCCTCCGTGGACCGCCCGACCCCCGCCGGAGAGCGCCTGCTGGCCCTCGACCTGCTGCGTGGAGCGGCCCTGTTCGGCGTCTGCACGGTGAATCTCTTGCACTTCGCCCTGACCAGCGATCACGCCGTGGGCCTCGAGGCGGACGCGGCGACGGGCGAGATCGCGGCCTGGGCCCTCGTCAACGGCCTCCTGACCGGCAAGTCCTTCACCCTCTTCTCCCTGCTCTTCGGCATGGGCTTCGCGCTCCAGCTGCGGCGCGCCGAGCAGGCAGGACGCCCCTTCGTGCCCGTCTACCGCCGCCGGCTGGTGACCCTGGGCCTGCTCGGTCTGGCCCACGGGGCGCTCCTGTTCTTCGGCGACATCCTGTTCGTCTACGCCCTCGGCGGCGGCGTGCTGCTCTGGACCCGGCGCGCCTCCGTGCCCACCCTGTGGCGCCTGGCGGCGGGATCCCTGGCCATCGGCCTGGCGGCCTCCGCCCTGCTCTACAGCGCG
>JAJFFA010000196.1 GCA_021776885.1 Planctomycetota bacterium | reverse complement strand
CGCGCACAGCTCGCGCACCAGGACCTCGTTGTCCTCGGCGCGCACGCTGTAGCGCTCGCGCACCGCCACGGGGGCCGTGCGGTGCGAGAGCCCGATCACGTGCAGTGCGCTGACCGAGTCCATCAGCCGCGCGAGTGGAAGGTCAGGCCCGGCGCGAGGGCGATCAGGACGGTCAGCGAGAGGGCGGCCAGCCCGGCCACGGCGGCGAAGGACGCGCGCCGCGCGGTGATGCCCGGGATCCAGCGGCTGAAGGCGATCAGCCCGAAGTGGATCCAGATGCCCATGGTCAAGAGCACGGCGGGGTCGGTGTAGCCGAAGCCCGCGACCTTGTCCTTGTGCGCGGCCCAGATGCCCAGGTTCAGGCCCAGGGTCATGCACAGGAAGCCCGCGAAGGCGGCCTTGCGCGTGGTGCGCGTCAAGAGCTCCAGGTCGGGGAGCTGCTGGAACAGGGGGCCGAAGCTGTGGGCGCGCATCTTGCGGTACAGCACGATGTAGAGCGCGCCGTAGACGCCCGAGAGGATCAAGGCCGAGGCCGCCAGCACGCTGGTCGCCGCGTGCAGGATCAGCAGCGGCGAGCTGCGCGGCTCCGTCGGCAAGAGGGACGTGACGTCGAGGGGCCCGAAGGCGCTGGCCAGGGTCACGAGCACGGTCACGAGGGCCATCACGATCGCGCCCGCGGTGTGCTGCGGCGTGCGCAGGGTCAGGATGCCGAAGAGCAGGGCCACCACCAGGGCGGTGGCGGAGACCATGCGCCAGGTGCCGACCACCGGGAAGGCGTCCGCGGCCAGAGCCTCGAAGCCGAAGAGCGCGGCGTGCAGTGCGAGGGCCACCAGGAAGATCAGCTTGCGCGCGGTACCGACGGCCGGTTGGCGCTCGCCCGCGAAGGCCATGCCGAAGAAGACCGTCGACACCAGGTAGGCCATGGGCAGGACCACGGTCAGCGCCTGGATCGCGCGCATCGAGTCGGGATCGCTCACGGGTTCGTCGTTCGGATGGGGGCCGGTTCGGCGGCGGAGTCCAGGGCAGCCTGCGCCGCCCCGCGCCCGCTGGCGATGCAGTCTTCGACCGACACGCCGTCGAAGGTGGAGCCCGCGAGGGAGAGGCCCGGCGCGCTTCCCGCGAGGGCCCCACGCAGGCCTTCCACGCGGGCCCGGTGACCCACAGCGTAGCGCGGAATGACGTCGTTCCACACGCGGGTCAGGCTCACCCGCGGGAGCGGGCGCTCGATGCCCAGGGCCAGGGCCAGGTCGGCCCGGGCCTGCTCGAGCGGGTCGTGGACCTTGGCCAGGTCCTGGGTGCGGTAGATGCAGGTGACGGCCGAGGCGTCTTCGGGCGCACGGCCGGGAAACAGGTTCGAAGGGAAGAGCACGCCCAGGGCCAGGGGAGCGGGGCCCCGCAGGGCCGCGTCGGGGGGCACGAGGAAGCCGAAGCCCGGGGGCAGCAGGCCGGCGTCGAGGCCCAGGTGCACGACCGTGATCGAGGCCTGGCGTACCTCGGCCAGGGGCCGGGTCGCGCCTGCGGGGAGGTGCGGTTCGAGCAGGCGCAGGCAGGCGCGGGCGGGCAGGGCCAGGATCACGCGCGGGGCTTCGAACGAGCCCCGGGGCGTGATCACGCGCCAGCGCTCTCCGACGCGCTCGAGGCCTTCGGCCGCCGCTCCGAGCACGAGGTCCTCACCCAGGACCGTGGCCAGGGCGCGGGGCAACTCCTCGAAGCCGTCGGGAAAGGAGAGCAGGTCCGAGCGCGAGCCGCTGGCCGGACCCGGCAGGTCCTGGGTCTCGCGGCTGGCCGCCGCGCGCTTGTTGCGCAGCATGGCGCGCACGAGGCCGCCCGCGGCGCGGGCCTCCGCGACCAGACGCGGGAAGGCGCTCTCCGCGCCCAGCTCGTCGATCTCCGCCGCGTACACGCCGCGCACGAAGGCGCCGCCGAGGGTGCGTGTCGCCTCGCGCCCGATGCGCTCCTCGAGGAAGGCCTCGAGGCTCGCTTCCTCCGCGCCGCTGGCTCCCGCGCGGCTGCGCAGGCGGCGCAGGGGCTCCGAGCAGAGGCGCAGCTTGGCGCCGGCGGAGAGCAGGGGCGAGGCCAGTAGCGCGGCTGGGCTCGCGGGCAGGGCGACCAGGCGACCGCGGTGGAAGAGGTAGCGCGTGCGCGACACGTCGCTCGAGACGACCAGGCGTCCGGCGATGCCCAGCTCATCGCACAGGCTGCGGAAGGCGCGGGCGGAGGCGGGGACGGTGTTGGGTCCGCTCTCGAAGCGAAACCCCGCGCGAACCTCGGTACGCAGCACGCCGCCGGCGCGCTGCGCCAGCTCGAGCACGCGCACCGGGACGCCGCGCCGGTTCAGGGCGTGGGCGCAGGCCAGGCCGCTGATGCCGGCGCCCAGCACCAGGGCGCCGCCTTCGCGCAGGTCCTCGTGCACCGCACTCAAAGCGTCTTCGAGAAGGTGCGCTCGTCGTCCGCTCCGCCGCCGCGCGAGGCACGCCGCTCGGCGAGGTAGCGGTCGAAGGGCAGGGCCAGGTTGCGCAGGAAGAGGCGCCCCAGCTCGGTCACCGCCAGGGAGTCCTGGCCGAGCTCGATGAAGCCGTCGGTCTGCATCGGCTCGAGGGCGCTCAGCTCCGTAGCGAAGGTGGCGTCGAACTCGATCCCGTGCTGGGCCTCGATGCGGCGCTTGTCGATCCGCCCGTTGCACATCAGGGCCATGATCACGTCGCGCCGCAGGCGGTCCTCGCGCGTCAGCGTATGGCCGCGGAAGGTGGCGAAGCCCTGGTCGCGCACGCGCTCGAGGTAGCGCGGCTCGGCGGCGTCGTTCTGCACGAAGGTGTCCGACACCTCGCCGATGGCGGAGACGCCCAGGGACACCATGTCGCTGCCGCGGCGCGTGGTGTAGCCCATGAAGTTGCGCCCCAGGGTGCCCTCGCGCGCGGCCTGGCTCAGCTCGTCGTCGGGCAGGGCGAAGTGGTCGAGTCCCAGGGCGTCGTAGCCGGCGTCGCGGAAGCGGCTGAGGGCGTCGAGGAAGATCTCGATCTTCTGCGCCGCGGCCGGGATGGCGCCCGTGTCGAGGGCCTCCTGATGCTTCTTGATCCAGGGCACGTGGGCGTAGTGGAACAGGGCCACGCGCTCGGGGCGGATGTCGAGCACCGCGTCCAGGGTGCGCGCGAAGCCCTCGAGGGACTGGTGCGGGAGGCCGTAGATCAGGTCGATGTTGAGCGAGCCCATGCCCGCCCCGCGCGCCGCGGCGACGATCTCGCGCGTGGCCTCCTCGGACTGCACGCGCTTCACGTGGCGCTGGACCTTCGGGTCGAAGTCCTGCACGCCCATCGAGATGCGGTTGAAGCCCAGACGCGCGAAGAGCTCGATCTGGGCCGGGGTCGTGACCCGCGGGTCGACCTCGACGCTGGCCTCGGCGTCGGGAGCCAGCCCGAAGGCGCCCCCGATGGCGCGCTGGACGCGCTCGATCTCCTCCAGCTCGAGGTGCGTGGGCGTGCCCCCGCCCCAGTGGTACTGGCGCACCGGACGACGGCCGATGCCGCTGGCGGCGATGCTCTCGACCTCGCGCTCGACGTGCTCGATGTAGGTCGCGACCCGCTCGCGGCTGCGGGTGATCGTCACGTTGCAGCCGCAGAACAGGCACATCTCCGCGCAGTAGGGGACGTGCAGGTAGAGCGACAGCGGCTCGTCCTTGGCGGCGGCGCGGGTCAAGAGCTCGGGGTAGGTGGCGGGCTCGAACTCCCGGGTCCAGTCGACGGCCGTGGGATACGAGGTGTAGCGCGGGGCCGACGTGGCGTAGCGCTCGAGCAGCTCCGGCGAGACGGCGAGGCCCATGCTTCAGACTCCGGCCGTGGCTCCGAGCACGGTCTCGA
>JAJFFA010000195.1 GCA_021776885.1 Planctomycetota bacterium | reverse complement strand
GGGGGGCGGGACCTCTTCGGAGCGCAGCTCTCGCTCTACCACGCGGACGACTCCCCGCGCGAGGGCGCCTCGACCAGCACCGCGGCCGACGGCAGCTTCCGCTTCGAGCACCTCCACGCGGGGGATGCGCCCCTGATCCTCGATGTCGAGCTCGCGGGCTACACGCGCTTGCGTCGTGGGCTGATCCTGTCCGCAGAGGACGAGCTCTCCCTCGTGCTCGGTCCCGCGCGCGAGCTGCACGTCGAGGTGCGTGACGTCGAAGGCACCCTGGTTCCCGTCGCCCGGGTCGAGGTGGACGTGCCCGGCGCACCCGCGCAGCGGGTCGAGGGGTCTTCGACGCACGCGACGTGGCCGAGGGCGACGGAGAGGTGCGCGTGGAGCTCGCCGGGCGCGTCCATGGCTTTGCCCTGGCCGCGGGCGCGCGCGAGCTGCAGTGCGTCGTCCCCGTCCATGCCCGCCTGCGCGTCACGCCCCCGGCGACCCCGATCCTCAGCCGCGACCAGGAGCTGTGGATCGTGTTCACGCCCCGCGGCCCCGCGGACGGGGACGCGCTCGAGCCCTTCGAGGTGTGCGTCCAGCCGAGCGCCTTCGTCCTGCGCCAGGCGGCCGAGCCCCTGGTGCCCCTCGGTACCTGGGAGGTCGAGCTGCAGCGTCGGCAGGACAGCTCCGAGGGCGCCGCGCCCCAGCCCGAGACCCTCGGCACTCCCTTGCTCGTGCGCGTGACGTCGAGCCTGCCCCTCGACGTGCCCCTGGAGTAGCGCGTCCCCCCGGGGACCGAGCGCGTCCCGCGCCCGCGTTCGCTATCGTGGCGCCCATGCCGCGTTTCGCCGACCGCTTCTCGACGCTCGTCTGCGTCGCACTCGCCGTCGCCGCCGTCGCCGCCGGTGCTGCCTGCTCGGGCGGCGCCGGCAGCGACGGGGGCGATGCGCAGCCGCGCGCCCCGGGCGGTTTCGGCAGCGGGCTCGACGAGCTGCAGGCCGAGCCCGCGGGCGACGGCCCGGCGCCGCTGGAGATCCCCGCCGGTGCACCCGTCGTGTGCTTCCTGGGCGACAGCATCGGAGCCGGCCTGCACCTCCCCGCGCACCAGGCCTTCCCGGCCGTGCTCCAGCGCCGCCTGGCCGCGGAGGGCCTCGCCTTCGAGCGCGTCTCCTCCTGCGAGAGCGGTCGCACCACCTCCGGTGGGCTGACGGCCCTGCCTTGGGTGCTGCGCTCCGAACCCGACCTGATCGTGATCGAGCTGGGCGGCAACGACGGCCTGCGCGGCGTGCCCCTCGGAGAGGTCGAGGCCAACCTGCGCGGCCTGATCGAGGGCGCCCGCGAGGCCGGCGCGCGGGTGCTGCTCCTGGGGATGCGCCTGCCGCCGAACTACGGCGAGTACGCCAGCGCCTTCGACGCCCTCTACCCACGCCTGGCCGAGGAGTACGGCGTGGCCTTCGTTCCGTACTTCATGGAAGGCGTCGGCGCCGTGCCCGAGCTGAACCTGCCCGACGGACTGCACCCCACCGCCGAGGGGCACGAGCGCCTGGCCGACGCGGTGCAGGACGCCCTGCGCGAGCTCCTGTCCCGGGTCTCCAGCGCAGGGGGCGAGTAGCCATGCCGGCGCCCTTCTGTTCGGTGCAGTGGGCCGCGCGCATCGAGGCGGCGGAGTGCGGACTGCTCGACGCCTGCGCCCGCGCTTGCGCCGCGCGCCACCCCGATCAGGACGTGCTCCTGCGTGAGGTCGCGGGGGGACTCGCGGCCTACACGGGGGAGGGCTCGCCCCTCAACAAGCTGGCCGGGCTCGGCTTTGGCGGCGAGCTCGACCTCGACGTCCTGGCCCAGCTCGAGGCCCACTTCGCGCAGCAGGGGGCGCCCCTGCAGGTCGAGGTCTCGACCCTCGCGGACCCAGGGGTGGCGCAGACCCTGACCCGCCGTGGGTATGCCCTGGTCGGCTTCGAGAACGTCCTGGGCTGCGCCCTGCCCGTGGCCGACCCGCCGCCGGCGCCTGCGGGCTCGAGCATCGAGGAGGGCGGTGACGCGGGCACCTGGCTCGACGTCGTGGTCTCGGGTTTCCAGGTCCCCGAGGAGCAGGGCGTGGCGAGCCACGAGGAGTTTCCGCGGGAGGTGCTCGAGCGCGTGATCGCCGACATGACCTCGGCCCCGGGCTTCCGGCGCTACCTCGCGCGCCGTGACGGCGAGCCGGTCGGCGGCGCCAGCCTGATGATCACGGACGGCATCGCCCAGCTCTGCGGCTCGGCCACCCTGCCCGCCCAACGGCGGCGCGGCGTGCAGACGACCCTGCTCGCCCGCCGCCTGACGGACGCCGCCGCCGCGGGGGCGGAGCTGGCGCTGATCATCACGCGCCCCGGCTCGAAGTCCCAGGAGAACGCCGAGCGCCGCGGCTTCCGACTGCTCTACCCGCGCGCGGTGCTCCTGCGCCAGCCGGGGTGAGCGGCGCATCGGGGCCGGAACAAGGCAGCGAAAGTGCGTGGCGCCAGGCCCTGGGCGCGCCTCTCCCGGGCATGGGAGCGCGCACAGGAGGTCTGCGGCGGCTGATCTTCGCCGGGCTGGGGCTGGCGGCCTGCGCGGCCCCGGGGCCCGACCCGCTGGAGCTGCCGCCGGACCGGGTGGTGGTCGAGCGGCGCAATCCGCGGCTCGCGCTGCCTGAGGCGCGCGAGGACTCCAGGGAGCCCGATGAACCCGATCAACCCGGGGAGCCGGGGAAACCCGGGGAACTGACGCGGATCGGCGGGTTGCGCGGCGCCGTTCCGCCCCTCTCCGACCTGACCCCCCGCAGCGACCCGTTCCGCAAGGAGGTGGCGCCGAACTCCTGGCTGGGGCCCAGGACGCGGGCGCGGCGGGACGGCTGGTCGGCGGGCATCGCGCTGTTTGCCTTCGCCCTCGGTGCGGCGACGGGCACCGCGCCCACGATTCGGCACGCCGGTCACGAGCACGGCGCCTACTGCGCACGCTGAGCGCGGTTCCTGGGCTCCGGGCCGCTCTGGGCCGCTCCGGACGCTACCCTTCGCGGGCCATGGGCCCCCCGTCCCCGCCTGCCGTCCGAGCCAGCGGTCTCGTGCGCCGCTTCGGCGACC
>JAJFFA010000194.1 GCA_021776885.1 Planctomycetota bacterium | reverse complement strand
GACGGCCGCGCGCCGCGGCGCCAGCTCGCCCAGCCCGCCGTCCTCTCCGAACAGCGGATCAGCGGGACCGCCGGGCCCCACGCCCGCGCCGCCGCGGTCCGCGAAACGGTGCAGCAGCTGCTCGAGCTGGAGTGCGGCCTCGCGCGCCATCTGGCCCTGCTGGAAGGTCTCCTGGCGCGCGCTACGCGCTTCGTCGCGCTCGCGCACCACGCGCTGCCACTGCCAGACCGAGAAGCCGCTGAAGACGACCATCAGCACCAGCACCGTCGCCGCGAAGCTCACCGCCAGCTTGTTGCGCAGGATCAGCTTGCGCAGCAGGTAGATGCTGGAGGGCTCGAGGGCCAGGATCGGCTCACCGGCCAGGTGCCGGCGCACGTCCTCGCCGAGCTGCGCCACACCGCGGTAGCGCTGCTGGGGTTCACGCGCCATGGCCTTCAGGGCGATGGTGTCCACCTCGCGCGACAGGCCCGGCTCGAAGGACGAGGGCCGCGGCGGGTTGCCGGCCTCGACGGCGCGCAGGAGCTGGGTCACGGTGCGCGCCTCGCCGTAGGGGCTCGAGCCGGTCAGCATCTCGAACAGGATCACACCCAGGGAGTAGACGTCGCCGCGAGCGTCGAAGGAGGAGGTGTGGCCGGAGAGCTGTTCCGGGGAGGCGTAGGCGGGTGTCCCGAGGAAGTCCGCGCTCTGGGTCAGGCGCGAGAGCTCGAGGTCCTCGGCGCCGCCCTCCGTGGCGATGCGCTTGGCCAGGCCGAAGTCGAGCACATGCGGGCGCCCGGCGGAATCGACCAGGATGTTCGAGGGCTTGAGATCGCGGTGCAGCACGCCGCGCTCGTGGGCGTGCTCGATGGCGTCGCAGACGCGCGAGAAGACCTCGAGGATGGCCTGCGTCGACTCGGCGCCCTCCGCCCACTCGGTGATCGGTACGCCGTCGATCCACTCCATGGCGAAGAGCGGCTGGCCGTCGACGACCTCCATGCCGTAGGCGGTGACGATGCCCGGGTGATTGAGGGCCGCCGCAGCCTCGATCTCGCGCTCGAAGCGTCGGCGCATCCCGCGCGAAGCGAAGGAGCCGGCCAGCATGCGCTTGAGCGCCACGTCGCGCCCTGTCCCGGGCTGGTGCGCGCGGAACACGACGCCCTGCCCGCCGCGGCTGACCTCCTCGATCAGCTCGTAGGGCCCGATGCGTCCCAGGGCCTGGGGCGTCTCCGCAGCGCGCAGCGACGCGATCCACTCGTCGGACTCGAAGTCGAAGCCGAAGGACTCGATGTCAGTGGGCACCGCCCGCCTCCTCCTCGTCCGCGATCTGCGCCGCCACCAGGAGCTTGAGTCGGTCGCGCATGCGCTGCTTGACCTTGTGCACGGCGTCGCGGGTCATCGACAGGCGCGCCGCGACCTCGTCGGGGGTGAGGCCATCGAGCAGGTGCTCGAAGATCCTCACGCTCTTCTCGTCCGCGGTCTTTCGAACGGTGTGCATCGCCAGCCGGTAGTGGTGGTGCATCCACTCGATCTCCCACTCGCGGTCCCGCTCGTCGCTCGGGTCCTCGACCAGGTCGGAGGCCACCGAGCTGTCTAGTCCACGACCCCGCGGACGTGGACTGCGGTAGTAGCGCGCGATCGCGTTCTTGATCGTGCGCCCGAGGTAGTGCCGGAACTGCCCGCGCTCGCGGCTGTACTGGAAGGTGCGCAGCTGGCGCGCCAGGTTGAGCATCACCATCTGGCGCACGTCCTCGGCGTCCGAGGCCTGCAGGCCGCGACGCCGGGCGTAGCGCAGGATCAGGTCCCGGTAGCGAGCGTCGAACTCGTTCCAGGCATCGTGATCGGCGGTGTCGCGCACGCGCGACAGCAGGGTGGGTCGGGTGACGGGGGTCGTCATGGGGTCCGGGCGAGCACTCCTACCTCTGCACGGGCCGCGGAGTGGCGCTCCGATACTTCGATCTTACCCCTCTTCGGAGGCCACGGTCAGGGTGTCCATCGGGCGGGGTAGGGTGACTAGAGAGCTGAGCGGGAGCCCTCTCTCCCCCCTGACGCCACCGTCCCAGGACGACCCCCGACATGCGCAACCCCAAGACCCTCGCTGGCGCCGCACTGCTCCTCGCGGCCCTCGGAACCCAGGCCCAGGCCGGCCCCACGTCCTCGCCGCCCTTCGAGCCGAGCCCCAACTTCGGTGACGGTCCGGGGGTCGTCGAGTGGTTCGCGGGCCCCTGGTTCAGCGTGCTCAACAAGGCCCGCGCCGAGAAGAAGGGGGTCGTGGTCGTCTACTGGGCCGAGGGCTTCCCCTGGTGTGACAAGCTGATCGCCGACACCCTGACCGATAGCGGAGTGGCGGACGCCCTGGACGCCAGCGTTGCCGTGCACGTCGACCTGACCCGCGACGCGGCCGGGAGCTTGCTCGATCCGCGGGTTGAGCGCCTCTCCCGCGCCTATCCCGTGCGGGTCCTGCCGAGCCTCTTCTTCGTCGATTCCGACGGCCGTGCCCAGGACCTGATCGCGGGCTACATCCCGCCCCAGGCCCTGCTCGCCGAGCTGCGCCGGATTCAAGGGGGTCAGGGCACTCGCGCGGACCTCGAGGCCCAGGTGGCGGCCAGTCCGGAGGACATCGCCCTGCGCCTGACCCTGGCTCAGAAGCTGCGCGACCTGGGGGACGACGAGGCGCAACAGGCCCAGATGGACGCCATCTCGAAGCTCGACCCCGAGAGCCGCTCCGAGCCCATGCGGCGCCGAGCGCTGGAGCAGGTGGTCGAGGCCATGGAAGCCGCCTTCAACGACGACGAGGGGCTGTACGACACCGAGGCCCTGCAAGCCTTCCTGGGGGAAGAGGCCAACGACACCGTGCTCTTCGCGGGCTGGTCCTACCTGGCCGACCTCTACTGGCGCCTCGATCGGCCCGAGGCCTGCCGCAAGGCCCACGCCGAGGCCTGGAAAAAGGTGCCGGGCCCGCGGGTCGCGGACTACGGCCTGCTCCTGGGCAGCCAGTTCTGGCAAATGCGCGAGAACCTCTCGCGCGACGACGCACGCCTGGCCCTGACCGCCAGCGCGTCCTCGGCGCGCAGCGCGGAGGAGAACAAGCTCCCGCCCACCAAGCTGGCCGCCCACTTCGACGTGCTGGCCTGCTGCCTGATCATCAATGGTGAGAAGCGGGACGCCCTGGCCGCCATCGAGCGCGCGCTGAAGCTGGACCCCGCCAACGAGGCACTGGCCCTGCGCCGCGACGCATTCCGCGTGCAAAAGTAGCCGGCGCACCCGGCGGCGGGCTGTCCGTCCGGAGCAGGGGTCGGACTAGGGGTCGGAGTAGCAAGGGGTCGCAGGCCCCGCACGACCCGAACCAGCCCCAACCGAACAGCCATGCTCCTCACCCTTCTCCCGGCGCTCGTCGCCGCCCCGACCTTCACCGCCCCCGGCTCCGGCGCCGACTCGATCCAGTGGCACCAGGGCACGATCTTCAGCGCCCTGCAAGAAGCCGGCAACGCGCAGACCCACGCCCTCGTCTACTTCTGGTCCAACGGCAGCCAGCAGTGCGCGACCATGTACGGCGAGACCATGGCCGAGGACTCGGTCATCGACTCCATGGGCGACTTCGTCTGCTTCAGCGCTGACACCGCCGACCCCGCCGGCTACAAGCTGGTCGAGAAGTACGGCGTCAGCACCCTGCCGACCGTGCTCTTCATCAAGCCCGGCGGTGTGCTCGACGACGCCATCGTCGGCTCCATCGATGGGGACGGTTTCGTGACCGAGATGCAGCGCGTCGTGGCCGGCACGGACACGATCTCCGACTTCAAGCGCCGCGCCGAGGCTGCCCCCCAGGACCTCGCCCTGCAGTACGCGTACGCCGTCAAGCTGCAGGACTGCTTCGACGCGCAGGGCTACGCCGAGGTCACCGGGCGCATCAAGGCCGCCGACCCGAAGATGGCCGACCCGGTCACCGCCGGCCTGGTCTTCTCCGACATGCAGCGCGACATCAACAACGTCGTCTACGCGAGCGGTGATCCGAACTTCGCCGCGGCCGACCTCGAGCCGCTGCTCGCCTTCCTGCACGAGGTCAAGCACGACAAGGTCAAGCGCAACGGTCTCGGCTGGGTCGCCTACGTGGCCCGCGAGAAGCACGACGTGGACACGATGACCGACGCCTACGAGGTGGTCTGGAAGCTGACCGAGGAGGGCGAAGCCGGCGAGTTCGGTCGCTCCGTGGTCAACTCGTACTTCGAGCTGCGTGAGGACCTGGATCGCTCCGACAAGAGCTTCATCATGAAGGTCGCCACGGCCTCGATGGAGGACTTCGAGCGCAAGGTGGCCGAGATGCAGGCCAGCGAGGACAAGGGCTGCGCCAGCTACCACGGCTGCGCCGAGGGCGACGAAGAGGGTTGCGGTGGCTGCGAAGGCACCCAGGGCGAGGTCGCCGCGTGGCGCGCCGAAGTGCTCGACACCCTGGCCTGCGGCTACTTCCTGAACGGCAAGCGCAGCAAGGCCGTCGCGGCCATCGAAGAGGCCCTGGCCATGGTGCCGGAGCACGAAGGCCTCAAGGCGCGCCTGGCGACGTTCCAGAACAGCTGAGTCCCTCGGCTGCTCTTCGCGCGCCCCCCCGGACGTCCCGCGCGACGTCCGGGGGGGCGCCTCACTTCTTGTGCTCGTCGTCCCCGCCGCGGGGGAAGTGCTCGTCCAGGAGCGAGGCCGCGCGCGCCAGGGCGTCGGGATCGGCGCGGCGGTACACGAGGTCGTCGTAGTCGTCGCGCGGATCGAGGGCGTGGCCCAGCCCTTCGAAGTAGGCGAAGTGCAGGTTCTGCTTCCGCCACTGGACACGGTTCACCAGCTCGATGGCCTTGGCGTGGTAGGCCGCCGTCTGGTTGTCGAGCAGGCCCTGCAGGAACACCACCTCGAAGCGCGCGGCGCGCAGCACCTCGGGGATGCGCGGATAGCTCGCCTCACGCCGCAGGTAGGCGCCGCCGAAGGGATCGCTGTGGATCAGCGCGGTCAAGCTGGCCGCCTGGAACTCGAGCCGGGTGAGCGCGCCGTCGGCGTCCGAGTCGAGGAACGCGAGCTGGGCGCGCAGGCTGGCAGCCAGGGGCGCGTCGGCCTCGAGCTCCGTCGCATCGAGGGTCTCGCTCTGGTCCCGGTCCAGGGCGCGGAAGCCGCGCAGGGATCGATAGACGAGCTGCTCGAAGTGCAGGAACGACATCGGCGTGTTGGCGAAGCCGATCAGGGCCACGCCCGAGACCTCGGGCTTCTCGTGCGCGGCCTGCAGGGCGATGTACGTGCCCTGACTGTGCCCGAGCAGGAACAGCTCGGCCCCGGGCATGGCCCCGCGCGCGTGGTCCACGCAGGCCTTGGCGTCCTCCACCAGGGCCAGCAGGGGATCCTCCTGGAAGGCGCGCACTTCGTCGCTCTGGGCGTAGGCCGGGTCGCGCTGGGCCCGCTGTTGCAGGACGTAGGAGCGCTTGTGGTAGCGCACGACCGCGAAGCCCGCGGCGTTGAGCGCCGCCCCCAGGTCGACGAAGAACGGGTTCGGTTCGCCGCCCTGGGTGACCGCCGCGAAGTCCGAGTCCATCGACTGCGCCCCCGACCCGTGCACCAGGACCACGGCGCGCTCCTGGTCGGCGAGGGGCCCGCTGGCCTCGATGCGTCCGTCGAGCTCGAAGTCATCGAAGCCGCGCAGGACGAAGGCGGAGGACTCGACGGAGCGCCCTCCCGGGGCCGCCGCGAGGGCCAACAACAAGCACACGATGTCAGTCATGGGTTCAGCCTACGCCCTCGAGCCAGGCGCTCCGTAGGATCCATGCGGAGACCCCCTCTTATGCTGAACCCGATCCGCACTCGACTCTGGCTGCCCGCAGCCTTCGCCTCGGCCCTGGCCCTCGTCCCGCCGCAGGACGAGTCCTTCGCTTCGCTCACCTCGCAGGTCTTCGGCAGCTACTCGCCGCCGATCCCGGAGCAGCTGACCCCCGCGTCGACGGCCGCCGCGGCGAACGCCTTCCTCGCCAGCCTCGACGCGGCCCAGGCCGAACGCGCGCGCCTGCCCCTGGCGAGCGACGAGCGCGCCAACTGGACCAACGTGCCCCCCGGCGCCGACGAGGCCGGGATCCGGCTTGGCGACCTGGACCAGGAGCAGCTCGAACGCGCCTGCGACCTCCTGGCCACGGTGCTCAGCGCCCAGGGCTACGCCCAGACGCGCGACATCCTGCTGGCCGATGACCAGCTCCTGCGCGGCGGACGCCCGCGGGTCGGTTTCGGCGCCGAGAACTTCTGGCTCATCGTGTTCGGCTCACCCTCGGCGGACAGCCCCTGGGCCCTGCAACTCGACGGGCACCACCTGGCCTGGAACCTGGCCTTCGACGGCGACACGCTCGAGATGTCGCCCTCCTTCATCGGGACCCAGCCCGGACGCTACCTGCGCGACGGGGTCGAGGTCGTACCGATGGAAGGCGAGGTCGAGGGCGCCTTCGCCCTGCTCGCCACGCTCACGGACGAGCAGCGCGCCGCCGCCCTCGTGTCCCCCACGCGGCGCCAGCTCGTCAGCGGTCCGGGCACCGACGGCCAGGTCCCCGAGCCGATCGGGATCCCCGTCAAGGATCTCGACAACAGCCAGCAAGAGGCACTGCTGGCCCTGCTCGGGCACTACGTCGGCGACCTCCCGGAGCCCCACGCCTCGCGCCGCATGGAGGTCTTGCGTGAAGAACTGGACGCCATGCACTTCGCCTGGCACGGCCCCACCGAGTCGCCCGCCGACGTGTCCTACCGCGTCCAGGGCCCCAGCCTGATCGTCGAGTACGCCTGCCAGGACCTGGGCGGCAACCCCCTCGACCACCTGCACTCGATGTACCGCGACCCGACCAACGAGTACGGCGCCGGACTCGAATAGTCGTCCGGTCAACGCGCCGATTCTGCGACCACGCCAACGAGGTGATCGCGTTCGCCACGGCCGAGTAGAGCAGCGGAGCGAGCACGGTCACCGCGCGCACCAACTGGCTTCGCCAGGAGGTCGTCAAGCCGTTGCGCTCGAGCCCGTCGACGGACTCTTCCTCCGGAGCCCCTAGCAGCCCGTGGTGAAAGTGCTTTCGTGTCAGCGAGGTGAACTCGAGCTCCTGCTGGGGTCCGAAAACGCAGCCGAATCGGTGGATTCGGCGAGGCATTCGGGCACCGGCAGGGGCTCGAGAGTGCCTTGATGGCGCGGAATGACTTACACCACGGGCTGCTAGGCTCCGATTCTCCGAGCCAATCCGGGAGCGGCGGCCGTGAGACTTCCAGCGCGTCGGCGCCTATCCAGCTGCCGACAGGCTGACCGTTTCGGTGGATCGGTGCCCTCAGCTACGATGCTGCCAGCCAACCCGCGCAGGTTTTGTGGCCTTCGCGCCGACCTTCGCCCCCCCACGCGACGCATTCATGCAAGACCCGACGGTGCACGAGGAC
>JAJFFA010000193.1 GCA_021776885.1 Planctomycetota bacterium | reverse complement strand
TTGGATTGACCAGGATCACGCGCACGTCGTGGGGCCGCAGCTCGTCGCGCCAGCACTCCGTCATGCCGCGCAGGGCGAACTTGGAGGCCGAGTAGGCGCTCCCCCGGCGCCCGCCCTTGAGGCCCGAGGTCGACGAGATATTGACCAGATGGCCTGATTTCTGGCGGATGAAGTGCTTTGCGCATTCGCGTGCCATCAGCATCGCCCCGGTCACATTGGTGGCGAAGACGGCCTCGAAGGCCTCGCGTTCCATCTCGACCAGGGGCGCGAAGTGCCCGAAGCCGGCGTTGTTGACCAGGATGTCGATGCCGCCGTGGCGCTCGACGAAGGCCTCCACCGTGCGCACCACGTCCGCCTCCTGGGAGACGTCCCCGGGCAGGGCCATTGCCCCGAGCTCCTCGGCGGCCGCCTGCAGCCGCTCGACGTCGCGCCCCGTGATCCCGACCTCGGCGCCCCGGGCGCGCAGGGCGGCCGCGATCGCCCGCCCGATCCCCGAGCTGCCCCCCGTCACGAGGGCCCTGGCTGATTGGATATTCATGGGGGGCAGGATAGCGCCGCGGCATGAGCGTTCGCTCACCCGCGCCGGCGCGCCCCGGCTTATGATCCGAGCATCCCGAGTGCGCCCCGCCCTCACCCCGAGCCCCCCCGAGCCAATGAGCGGGGCCCCGACCCCACCCCTGAGCATCCCATGCTGACCCGAATCTCATCCCTGACCGCCGGCGCGGTCCTGTTCCTCGCCGCTCCGGGCGCCATGGCCCAGGACGCCGCCAGCCTGATCGAGGCCGCCGCCAAGGCCCCGGCCGCGATCCTCAGCGCCCTCGAGGCCGTCGAGGTGCCGGAGTACGACCCGGAGCGCCGCCAGGAAGAAGGCTACGTCGAGTCCTTCATCGCCGCCCGCGACAAGGCCCGCGGCGCCCGCGCCGAGCTGATCGCCCAGCTGTACGAGGCCGCACCGAACCACGACGAGCTGACCGCGCTGCTGCCGGAGCGCTGGGAGTTCGTCGGCCAGGCGGACCCGCAGCGTGTCTTGGCCGAGACCGACAAGGTGCTGGCCGGCGAGGCCGCCGCCCCGCTGCAGCTCGAGGCCTCCTACCACCGTGCCAGCGCGGTGATGATGTCTTCGGAGTTCGACCCGACCCAGAGCCTCGACGCGATCGACGCCTTCCTCGAGCGCGGCCCGGGCGACGAGCGCGGCGCCCAGCTGCTGGTCATGGTCGCCTCCTACGGCGAGAAGGACCTGGCCGCCCGCACGAAGCTCTACGAGCGCGTGAAGAAGGACTTCCCCGAGAGCTTCCACGCGCGCCAGGCCGAGTCCAAGCTGCGCCAGTTCGCCGCCATCGGCAAGCCCTTCGAGCTGACCTTCGACGACGCCATCGGCGGCGAGGCCATCTCGATGCAGGGCCTGCGCGGCAAGGTCGTCGTGCTCGACTTCTGGGCGACCTGGTGCGGCCCGTGCATCGCCGAGATGCCCGAGATGAAGGAGCTCTACGCCGAGTTCCAGCCCCAGGGTGTCGAGTTCATCGGCGTCAGCCTCGACTCGGCCCCCGACAAGGGCGGCCTCGAGAAGCTGAAGGCCTACGTCGCGGAGAACGAAGTGCCGTGGCCGCAGTACTACCAGGGCAACGGCTGGGAGAGCGAGTTCTCCTCGTCCTGGGGCATCAACTCGATCCCGGCCCTGTTCGTGGTCGACCAGCAGGGCAACCTGTTCTCCGTCGACGCCCGCGGCCGCCTCGAGACCCTGCTGCCCGAGATGCTGGGCGCCAAGGAAGAGTAGAGCCTCGCAAGACAGCGGGTGCGGCGCGGGCCGCACCCGGCACGGAGCGCGGGCCTGTCGGGCACGCGCTTCTTTCGTATCCTGCCCGCCCCCCGGACCGCAGCCGCACGAGCCATCGACCAGGAGATTGGCGAGTTGGAATACACGAACCTCGGACGCACCGCCCTCAAGGTCAGCCGCCTGTGCCTGGGCACGATGAACTTCGGCCCGCACACCAGCGAGGACGATGCCTTCGCCGTGATGGACCGCGCTCTCGAATTGGGCATCAATTTCTTCGACACGGCCAACGTCTACGGCAACCGCATCGAGCCAGGCCTGACCGAGTCGATCCTGGGGCGCTGGTTCGCCCAGGGCGGTGAGCGCCGCGAGCGCGTCATCCTGGGCTCCAAGGTCTACGGCGACATGGGCGCCTGGCCCAACCAGTCGCGGCTCTCGGCGCTGCACATCCGCATGAGCTGCGAGGCCAGCCTGCGGCGCCTGCAGACCGACTACCTGGACCTGTTCCAGATGCACCACGTGTGGCGCGAGGCCCCCTGGGAGGAGGTCTTCCAGGCGCTCGAGATCCTGGTCCAGCAGGGCAAGGTGCTGTACGTCGGCTCGTCGAACTTCGCGGCCTGGAACGTGGTCCAGGCCAACGAGGTCGCCCAGCGTCGTCACTTCCTGGGCCTGGTCTCCGAGCAGAGCCTCTACAACCTGCTCGCGCGCGACATCGAGCTCGAGATGGTCCCCGCCTGCCGCAACTACGGCGTGGGCATCCTGCCCTGGAGCCCGCTCTCCGGCGGCCTCCTGGCCGGCGCCCTCGAAGGCGCCGAGGGCCGCCGCGGCACGCCCAACGTGACCTCGCGCATCGAAGCCCAGCGCGAGCAGCTCACGGCCTGGGAAGGGCTCTGCCGCGAGCTGGGCGAGGAGCCCGCGAACGTGGCGATCGCCTGGACCCTGGCGAACCCCGCGGTCACGGCTCCGATCGTCGGTCCGCGCACCCTGCAGCAGCTGGACGGCATCCAGCGCGCCCTCGAGATCGACCTCTCCGCGGAGGTCCTGGGCAAGCTGGACGAGATCTTCCCCGGACCGGGCGACCAGGCCCCCGAAGCCTACGCCTGGTAGATGGACGTAGATGGACACCGAACGCACACGCGACGACCAGCATGAGTACTGGGATCGGGTGGCGGACGAGAAGACCTTCTCGCACCCCCTCGACGCCGGGCGCCTGGCGCGCCACCTGCGCCCGGACGCGCGGGTGCTCGACCTGGGCTGCGGCTACGGGCGTGCGACGAACGAGCTGGCGCAGCTCGGCTACGACGCCCTCGGGGTCGACCCCGCGGCGGGCATGATCGCCCGCGGGAAGCGGCTCTTCCCCGAGCTCGACCTGCGCGTCTGGAGCGGCGCGAGCCTGCCCTTCGAGCCCGCTTGCTTCGACGCCGCGCTGCTGATCACCGTGCTGACCGCGACCCCGGGCGACGACGACCAGCGCGCCCTGATCGCCGAGCTGCGGCGCGTCCTGGCCCCCGGCGGCCTGCTCCTGGTCAGCGACCTGTTCCTGCAGGACGACCCCAAGAACCGCGCGCGCTACGCGGCGGGGCTCGAGCGCCACGGGCGCATGGGTGTCTTCGAGCTGGAGGAGGGCGTGCTCCTGCGCCACCACGAGCGGACCTGGATGGCCGAGCTCCTGGGCGGGTTCGAGGAGCTCGAGACGACCGAGATCGAGGTGACGACCATGAACGGCAACACCTGCCGCGCCTTCCAGTACTGGGGCCGCCGGCCGTGAGCCGCGTCGGCATCCGACGGGCCTACGAGGCCCCCGGCGCCCGGGACGGCAAGCGCATCCTGATCGACCGCGTCTGGCCCCGGGGCGTCAAGCGCGAGGACCTGGCCCTGCACGCCTGGACCCAGGACCTGGCCCCCTCGACCGAGCTGCGCAAGTGGTTCGGCCACGCGCCGCAGCGCTGGGAGGAGTTCCGCGAGCGCTACCACGCGGAGCTCGAACAGGAGCCCGCGGCCAGCGCCCTGGCCGAGCTGCGCGCCCTGGTCAAGCGCGGCCGCGTGACCCTCGTCTACGGCGCGAAGGAAGAGCGCTTCAACAACGCCGTCGCCCTGCGCGAGCTGCTCGAGGCCTCTTGAGCTCTACCCCTTCTGTTCTCGACGCGCTCCCGTGTCGCCACGAACCACGCATCAGCACTCCGGAAACTCCGGAACGCCTGAACGAAAGCCGTTTCGCTGTTTCGCTAGCACCCTCAGGGTGTCAGCTGGATCTGCAAGCTGTCGGAAGCGTTCAGGCCCGTACCGCCAGGACCGCCTGGGTCGCGGTAGAAGAGCTGAACGTACCAAGTCGAGCCCACGGTCCATGCGCCTGGCCCCCCGCCTCCGGTGGGCGGCGTGTCGAAGGAGATTGG
>JAJFFA010000192.1 GCA_021776885.1 Planctomycetota bacterium | reverse complement strand
CGCAACCGCGGGCTCTCCGCCGGGGTCCCCGGGGGCCAATGGATGGAGGAGGGGGCGTTTGGCCCGGACCGGGTCGGCGGGCCTGCGGTTTCGCTCAGCCTCGGGTTTCCGTGATGGATTCCCTGGGGGGATCAGCGCGCCGCGCGGAAATCTCGACTGGATTGGGCGCTGGAAGCGGGCGATTCCTAGTCTAGCCCCCCCGTCCAGCGCCGCCCGTCCCCCGTCGACGGCTGCGCGCGACGGCCGACGCCGGACGCCATGAAGCACATCCACATGCTTCCGAACCTGCTCACCCTGGCCAACGCCGGTGTGGGGCTACTGGCTATCTCCAAGGGCATCGATGCCCTGGCGGGTGATCCGGCCCTGTTCGAGCAGCGGCTCGAGAGCGCCTGCTGGCTGATCTTCGTGGCGATGGTGTTCGACACCCTCGACGGCAAGGTCGCGCGCATGATGGACAGCTTCAGCGACTTCGGCGCCCAGCTGGACTCCTTCGCCGACGCCCTGACCTTCGGCGTCGCGCCGGCCCTCCTGGCCAAGGTCCTCATGGAGCACGAGAACCTGCTCCACCCGCGGCTGCACTTCTTCGCGGCCGCCGTGTTCTCCCTGATGGCGATCCTGCGCCTGGCGCGCTTCAACCTCGAGAGCGATCACGCCGCCGAGTCCCACACCGACTTCAACGGCCTGCCCTCCCCCGCCGCGGCTGGGACGGTCGCGGCCACGATCCTGATGTACCTCTCCCTGGGCGGCGGGATCGAGAACGCCGGCGGCGACCCGACGCCCCTCGGCAAGGGCCTGGCCTTCCTGCCCGCCGGTGTCCGGGACGCGATCGCGGCGGGGCTCCTGCCCATGCTCGTCCTGATGCTGCCCGTCCTCGGCTTCCTGATGGTCAGCCGCGTGCGCTACGCCCACCTGGGTGCGGTGCTCTTCGCCCGCGGGCGCTTCCCCAGCCTGGTCAAGTTCGTCTTCGCCGCGCTCCTGCTCTACCTGGCGCCGGTGCCGGTGCTGTTCGTCACCGGCGTGGTCTTCGTGGCCCACGGTGTCCTCGCCCCCGGCATCGGACGCCTGCGCGCGCGGGTTCGGGGACGGGAAGAAGGCGGAGCACAGGGCTCCTGACCCCCGGGCGCCGTTGACCCCTCGCCCCGATCCGCCCACCCGCGTCCAGGCCGCGATCGCCCTGGGTGCGAACCTGGGAGCGCGCGAGAAGACCCTGGCCTCGGCCGTGCGCGCCCTCGAGCGCACCCCGGGCGTCGTGGTCCTGAGGCGTTCGCGCTGGCACGAGACCGCGCCCGTCGGCGGCCCGCCCGGCCAGGGGCCGTACCTGAACGGCGCACTCCTGGTCGAGACGACCCTGGCCGCGCGCGAGCTGCTCGAGCGCCTGCTCGAGATCGAAGCGCGCCACGGCCGCGAGCGAGACCCCGCGCAGCGCAACGCGCCGCGCACCCTCGACCTGGATCTGCTCTTCCATGGCGATCAGGTCGTGCGCGAGGAGGGGCTCGAGCTGCCCCACCCGCGCCTGTGGGAGCGCACCTTCGTGCTCGAACCCCTGACTGAACTCGTCCCCGATCGAACTCTTCCCGGGCGCCGCATGACCCTCGCCGCGCGCCTGGAAGAGCTACGGGAGCAAGCGTGCGGAAAGCCAGATTGATCGAGCGCCAGCCCTCGCCGGACGCGGCCGCCGCATGGTGCGCTCGCCAGCGCGCGGCGGGCAAGAGCCTCGGCTTCGTGCCCACGATGGGCGCGCTGCACGAGGGCCACCTGGCCCTCGTCGACCGGGCGCGTGCCGAGAACGACGCCGTCTGCGTCAGCGTCTTCGTCAACCCACTGCAGTTCGACGACCCGCGCGACTTCGAGCGCTATCCGCGCGACGCCGACGGCGACGCCACGCTCCTCGCCGGTCGCGGGGCGGCGATGGTCTTCGGCGGAACCCTGGGCGAGTTCTTTCCGGGCTCGGGGGGCGAGCGCAGCGCCGTCCCCGGCGTCGATCCTGGCCCCGCGGCCGAGGGGCTCGAGGGCGCGTTCCGCCGGGGGCACTTCGAGGGCGTCGCGACCATCGTCCAGCGCCTGTTCGAGCTGGTCGGCGCCGAGCGCGCCTACTTCGGCGCCAAGGACTTCCAGCAGACCCTGGTCGTGCGTGACGTGGCCCGCCGCCGTGGCGCGCCCGAGATCGTCGTCTGCCCGACGGTGCGCGAGCCCAGTGGGCTGGCCCTCTCGTCACGCAATGCGCGGCTCTCCGCGGCGGGACGCGAGCGCGCGCTGCAGCTCTCCCGCGCCCTGTTCGCCACGCGCGACGCCTGGTCCGCCGGTGAGCGGCGGGCGGCCGAGCTCGAGGCCCTTCTGCAGGGCCAGCTCGAGGCCCGCGATCCGCGCAGCGCCGAGGGCCTCGAGCCCGAGTACGCGGCCGTGCGCGACCCGGGCGCCTGGTCCGTGGGGACGCCGGCGGGGCGCCTCACGAGTGCGGTCTGTCTCGTCGCGGCGCGGGTCGAGGGCGTGCGCCTGATCGACAACGTGTTGCTCGGCGAGCCGCAACCGGCATGACGGGTCCGGGGAGCGACGTGCTGCGGCCTGCCGAGCCCGTGGTCCTGGCCGCGCCGGCGAAGATCAACCCTTGGCTGGCGGTCCTCGGTCGCCGGGACGACGGCTTCCACGAGCTCGACACGGGGATGCTCGCCCTGGAGCTGGCCGACCGGATCGAGGTCTCGGCCGGCGGCGACGCCGGAGAGATCCGGGTCTCGCTACGCGGGCCCTTCGCCAGCGCCGACGTTCCGGGGGATGGGAATAACCTGGCGGTGCGGGCCGCTCGGCTGGCCCTCGAGCGGGCCCGAGAGCTGGGCTTGCCCGCAGCGCGGAACCTGGGGCTCGTGCTGGTCGTCGAAAAGAACGTGCCGAGCGAAGCAGGACTGGGCGGAGGAAGCAGCGACGCGGCGGCGGCGTGGCTCGCCGTCGAGCAGCTGCTCGGGGCCAACCTGGGCTCGGACACGCGTCACGCTGCCCTGGCCGGTCTCGGCTCGGATTGCGTCTTCTTTGCTGAGGCGCGCGAGACGGGGGTTGCCGCCTGCAAAGGGAGGGGAGAGCGCGTCGAGCCCCTGCCCCGTCTGACCTGGCCCTGGTCGATCGCCCTGATCGTGCCCGCGGCGCGTTGTGCCACTGCGCAGGTCTTCGGGGCCCTCGGAAAGGCCTTGAGTGGC
>JAJFFA010000191.1 GCA_021776885.1 Planctomycetota bacterium | reverse complement strand
GATCGAGCTGCACCACCTCTTCGGCCTGGAGCGCGAGCGCATCGAGGTCGTGATCCACCCCCAGTCGATCGTGCATTCGATGGTCGAGTTCGTCGACGGCTCGGTGGTCGCCCAGTGCGGCCCGCCCGACATGCGCGGCCCCATCTGGTACGCCCTGCACCACCCGGACCGGCGCCCGGTCGATCTGCCCGGGTTCGATTTCCGTAGCTTCGACGGCCTCGGCTTCGAGGCCCCCGACCCCGAGCGCTTCCCGGCCCTGGCCCTGGGCTACCGCTGCCTGGACGAGGGCGCGGACGCGGGGGCCGTCCTGAATGCCGCGGACGAGGTCGCGGTCGAGGCCTTCCTGAAGTCCAGGATCGCATTCGACGATATCTGTCGTATCAACGAGCGCGTGCTCGACCGTCGCCCGGGCCGCGCCGAGCGGGTCGAGGACCTGTTCGCCGCTGACGCCTGGGCGCGGCGCGAAGCGACATCCCTGCTCGAGCCCCTGACGCCCACCTCCTGACTCCATGCAAGACTTCGGCGAGATCTGGCGCGTGCTGCAGGTGGTCTTGGGCATCGGCCTGGTCATCTTCGTGCACGAGGCGGGGCACTTCATCGCCGCGCGCCTGTGCGGCGTGCGCGTCGACGTCTTCAGCCTCGGCTTCGGCCCGCCACTCTTCGGCTGGCGCCGCGGCCCGACCCGCTACCAGGTCGCCCTGGTGCCCCTCGGCGGCTACGTCAAGATGGCTGGCGAGGAGCTCAGCACGCGCCACACCCGGCCGGGGGAGCTGCCCTCGGCGCGCGAGGGCGGAGACCTCTTGTGGGAGAAGAGCGTCGGCCAGCGCTTCTTCATCTACTCGGGCGGCGTGCTGATGAACGTCGTCTTCGGGCTGGTCGTGTTCCCCTTCGTGCTCTTCGCCGGTCTGCCGGTGATCTCGCCCGTCCTCGGCCCCGCCGTGCCCGGCAGTCCGGCCTGGGAGCGCGGTGTGCCCGCGGGGGCGCGGGTGGTGTCGATCAACGGGCGCGAGGTCTTCGACTTCATCCACATCCCGACCGAGGTCGCCCTCAGCGGTGACAACCCGTCGCTCTTCGAGCTGCAGCTCCCCGGCACCGAGGGCACCACGGAGATCACGGTCTCGGCGCGCTACAACGAGGCGCGCGGCGTGTACATGGTGGGCGTCGGCCCGTCCCACGACCTGGCCGGGCACATCGACGTGCGACCGAAGTCCGCCGCGGCCGCCGCCGGCCTGGGCGCCGAGACGCAGCTGCTCGGGATCGTCGGCTACCCCGACGACCTGCCCCTCAACCTGCAGGTCCAGCTCGCCTTCCAGACCGCCGAGCCCCTCGAGCTGCGCGTGCGCGACGCGGACGACGCCCCCGAACGCATCGTCGTCCTGACGCCCGGCCTGCGCGACGACGCCCCGCCGATCCTGGGCGTCGAGGCCGTCGCACGCCGCGTCGACGCCGTGCGCCCGACCCCCAACGTGCGCAAGCTGGGCATCGCCAAGGGCGACCGCGTGCTCTCGGTCAACGGCACCACGGTCCTGCGCGGCGGTGACTTCCTGCGCCAGCTGCTCGACAGCCAGGGGCCCCTGGCCCTCGAGGTCGAGCGCGGGGGCCAGCTTCTGAGCCTGAGCCTCGGCGCCCTGAGCCCCGCCGAGGCCATGCGCCTGGCCGACGACGTCGCGGTGCAGACCGACTTCGACACCAGCGAGATCGCGGTGACCCCCGGCTCGGCCGCCGACGAGGCCGGGCTGATCTCGGGCGATCGCATCGTCGCCATCGACGGCCAGCCCGTGACGGCCTGGACCGACGTCCTCGACCTGGTGCAGGCGGGTCGCGAGGGCGGGGCGCCGCTGCGGGTCCAGGTCGAGCGCGGCGCGGCCGAGAGCCTGACCCTGCTCGACTTCGAGATCACACCGCGCGGCGTGCCGCGCCCCGACTACGGCTTCAGCCTGCGGCTCGACACGTACACGTACCGCGCCGAGACCCTGGGTGCCGCCATCTCCGGCGGCGTGCGCTCCTCGTGGCGCATGCTCGCGGATGTCTGGCTGACCCTGCAGCGCATCCTGACCGCCGAGGTCAGCGCCAAGAACATCGGCGGCATCATCACCATCGCCGCGGTCTCGAGCGACTTCGCGGACGAGGGCTGGGCCAAGTTCTTCTTCTTCCTGTGCATGCTCTCGATGAACCTGGCGTTCCTGAACGTCCTGCCCATTCCGGTGCTGGACGGCGGACACCTGTTCTTCCTGATCGTCGAGAAGATCAAGGGCTCGCCCGTCTCGGAGCGCACCCTCGGCTACAGCCAGATCATCGGCCTGGTGCTGATCGTCTCGCTGATGGTCTACGTGACCTACAACGACGTCGTGCGCTGGTTCTTGACCTGATGCCTGCCTCCGCCCGGCTCTGGGCCCTCGGTCGCCTGCTGCGCATCTCGCTCTTCCCCACCGTCGCCGCCGACGTGGCGGTCGGGCTGGTGCTCGGCGGAGCGGACCGCAGCTGGCTCTCGAACTCGACCCCCTGGGTGCTGATCGCCGCCGTGCTCGGCGTGTACCACGGTGCCCTGGCCCTCAACGACTGGGTCGACCGCGCCCACGACGCACGCACGCGACCCGAGCGCCCGCTGCCTTCGGGCGCGATCCCGGCCGGACTGGCCCTGCTCCTGGCCCTGGTGCTGGTCGGCGGCGGCGTGGCCCTGGCCTGGAGCGTCGACCCGCGCGCCGGCCGCTGGACGGCGGCCCTGGCCTCCTGCGCCGTGCTCTACGACCTGATCGGCCGCGGCCCCCTGCGCGGCCCCGCGCTGCTCGGGGCCTGCCGCTTCGGGAGCCTGGGCCTGGGCCTGGCCACGGCGGGCTGGATCGGTCAGGACGCCACACCGCCCCTCGAGCTCTTCCTCCTGCCCCTGCTCTACGGCGCCTACGTCTTCTTCGTCTCGCGCCTCGGGCGGCTCGAGGACGAGGAGCAGGGCGCGCCCCTCGGCCTGCGTCCGCGCACCCCGCTCCTGGCCGCGGCCACGTGCCTGGCCCTGGTCCCGGGCTACGCCTTCCTCCTGGGCCCGGCGGACTGGCCCCTGTTCGTCTCGTGCCTGGTCGCCTGGGGCGGGGCGAGCGCCCTCTTCGGCCTGGCCCTGGGCACGGCGAGCTGGACGCCGCCGGACGTGATGCGCGCCATGGGAGCCTGCCTGCGCCGGCTGCTCGTGTTCACCGCCGCCGCCGTCCTGCTCGTGCCTGGCCGTCCCCTGGCCGGCCTCTTGAGCGCGGGCTTCGTCCTGTGCGGCTACCCCGCGTCCTTCGTCTTGCGCAGGCGCTTCCCGCCCAGCTGACGCCGCCCGCGGCTACGCGCCCTGCTACGCGCCTTGCTGGGCGAGCCAGGCGAGGGCGTCTTCGCGGCTGCGCAGGCTGCCGTCGAGCTGCGCGGTCTCTGCCGCCAGGAGCAACTCGCCCCAGCGCGGTCCGCGCGGCACACCGGCCGCCGCCAGGTCCGCGGACGCGAGCAGCGCGGGCGGCGACAACGCCTCGGCGCCCACCTCGGCGCGCCAGGCCGCGAGGCTCTCGAGGGAGCGCGCGAGGGGCGTGCGTTGGCCGCTGCGCGCCGCGCCGGCCTCGGCCCGCGCCCGCGCCAGGGCCAGCCCGTCGCTCCACTCGGCAGCGCGCAGGGCGCGGACGCGCTCGGCGCGCGAGGCCGGCCCGCGCGCCAGGCGCGCGAGCTCGTGGGCCGACTGCAACAGGGCGGCCAGCTGGTTGCGTTCGGCGCGGGAGATGCGCAGGGCCTCGGCCCGCTCCAGGGTGACGGCGGCGACGTCCTGCGCGCTGTCCTCCGCGTCGCTGAACCAGGCCGCCAGCCCCAGGGCCAGCCCCAGGGGCTCGTCCGCGCCGCGCTGCGCCTCGAGAGCCGCGAGCAGCGCCAGGCGCCGCGCTGCGTCCTGCGCGATCTGCTCGCCGCCCTGGGGCAGGGCGTGGGGCACCAGCCCGCAGCCGTGCAGGGCCGCCACCGCCCGCGAGGCGCGCGGCGCCGTGAAGAAGCGCACCAGCTCCCGGTGCACGCGCTCGGGGCTGACGCCGCGCAGGGCGTCCGCCGAGTCCCGCGCCGCCGCGTGCAGCCCGGGCGCGGGGGTCAGGTCGAGGGCAGACTCGAAGCGCGCCATGCGCAGCAGGCGCAGGCCGTCCTCGCGGAAGCGCTCGCGGGGCTCCCCCACCGTCCGCAGCAGGCCCGCCGAGAGGTCGGCCAGGCCGCCGGTGGGGTCGCGCACCTCATCCGAGAGGGGGTCCAGGAACAGGGCGTTGAGCGTGAAGTCGCGGCGCTC
>JAJFFA010000020.1 GCA_021776885.1 Planctomycetota bacterium | reverse complement strand
GGGCGGATGCGTCGCCCTGCGCGTCGAAGATGCGCGCGAGCCAGGCCACGGGAACGCTCGCTCCGCTGGCGTCGACGCCCCAGACCTCGGCCGAGGCGTGCACGCGGGCCGCGGGCACCAGGCGCCAGGCGCCGAGCTGGATCGAGAGGCTGCTCCCGCTCGCGTCGAGGCGCACCGCGCGCGTCCCCGCCAGGGCCCAGGCGGGCTCGAGCACGTGGAATGCGTGCAGGGCTCCGCGCTCGATCTCGACGCCACCCGGGGTCGTTCCCCGCGCGTGGACCCAGGCGCGCACGGCGCCCGACAGTCCGGCGGGCAGGGTCGCGCCGAAGACTCCGTCGTCGGCCGCCCCGTCCGAGTGCAGGCCATCGTCCGCCAGCCGCAGCGTCGTGCGCCCGGCGTCGCTCTCGAGCTCGACCCAGCCCTCCACGAGCACGCCGCCGTCGTAGCGCGCGTTCAGATCGAGGGGGCGGTCCGCGAGGCGCTGGGCGCTGGCCAGCCACGACTCGAGCACGGGCGCCGCGCCGTCGGCGACGACCAGCACGCCACCCAGCCTGTCGGCGCTCGCCTGCTCCGGGCGTGGTTCGACGCGAACGCGCCAGACGCCGGCCTGGGCCGCCGGCAGCCTCCAGCCCACGGCGTGGGCGCCGGCGAGCAGGCCGTCGAGCTGTGCGCGCAGGGGCGTGGACCCGCTGGGGACCGAGGGGCCGTCGACTTCGAGCGCCCAGGTGTCGGCCTCGAGCCCCGCGGCCGCGAAGGTCAACGCGGCATCCGGAGCACCCGTGGCCGCGCTGCGCACGCGGGTCGTGAAGGCCGCTCCAGCCGGTCCGAACTCGATGCGGCGCAGGGCGACCCGCGAGCGCTGGGCCCGGGCCGCGGCGTCGGGCAGCCGCAGCACCCCGGCCGTGATGTCGCCCGGGGGCGCCGTGACCTGGCGCGAGGTCTGGGCCCAGGCGCCGGAGCCACAAACGAAGGACAAGCCGAGGAACAAGCCGAAGAGCAGCGGTTGGCCGGGGGTGCGCATGCTCCGAGGATATCCTCGTGCGGCGATTCCAACCCTTCGGGGTCGGGCGGCAACCCTGGTCGCAGGAGCCCCCAGCGCCCCATGGAACTTGCACTCCTCCGACCCCTGATGCCCTCCGAACGCCTCGCCGAGCCCGATGCGGCCGTCCTGACCCGGGCGCAGGCCGGGGACCTCGACGCCTTCGAGCAGCTCTATCGGCTCGGCGCGGGGCGGGTCCAGGCTCTCGTGCGGCGCCTCGTGGGCGGCCGAGCCGGCGCTTCCCGGGTCGAAGAGCTGGTGCAGGACGTCTTCGTCGCAGCCTGGCACGCCCTCGGGACGTACCGCGCCGAGGCGCCCTTCCAGGCCTGGCTGCGCGGCGTGGCGCTCAACGTGCTGCGCGCCGAGCTGCGTGCCCGCATGCGGCGCGAGGCGCGGGTCGAGCTGGCGGGGGACGCCCTCGAACGCGCGGCCGCAGCGGAGGAGCACGGGGTCGGGGTGCGCCTCGACCTCGAAGCGGCCATCGAGACCCTGCCCGCCGGCGCGCGGGCGGTCTTCGTCCTGCACGACGTCGAGGGCTGCGTCCACGCCGAGGTCGCCGAGCGCCTCGGCATCAGCGTGGGCACGAGCAAGTCGCAGCTGTCCCGCGCCCGGACGCTGCTGCGCGAGGTGTTGCAATGAAGGAAGAGCCCGTGCCTGGCCTCCAGGACCTCCCGCGCGAGATCGCGCCCCAGCGCGACCTGTGGCCCGGGATCCGCACGCGCCTCGCGGCGGCCCAGGCCCCGAAGCCGCGGCCGTTCCTGCTGCGCAGGCCGAAGCTCGCCGTCGCCGCCGCGCTCTTCCTCTTCGCCCTGGTCTGGGTCGGCCGCCACGCCACGCACTACGCCTGGCGCGTCGAGTACCCGCTGCTCGAGGGCCAGGTCGCCGCCGCGGGCGAGCGCTTCGAGACGGGCACGCGGGTCGCGACTGGGGACGGCGAGCGCGCGCTCATCGTCCTGCCCGGCCTGGGCCAGATCGAGCTGCAGGAGCACACGGCCCTGGCCCTCGAACACGTCGGCTTCCGCGAGCAGCGCGCGCGCCTCGAGCGCGGCAGCCTCGCGGTCGAGGTCGCCGCCCCGCCCCGGCTGCTGGTGCTGACGACGGCACACGCCCAGGTGGTCGACCTCGGCTGCGCCTACCGCCTGCGCTGCGGTCCAGCGGGGACGCGGGTCGATGTGACCTCGGGTGCCGTCCTGGTCGTGGCCGGGAAGACCCAGGTGGTGGTCCCCGAGGGCCGCGCGTGCGAGGTCGATGCGGCGGGACGCGTCGCAGACGTCGGGACCTTCGAGGGCCAGAGCGGCTCGGCTCCCGCGCCGACTCCGGCCTGGCGCCAGGCCTGGCGCTGGGCCTGGTCCTTCTTCGTCGGAGGGCCGCGATGAGCGCGCTGCTCCTGCTCCTGGCCCAGGCCGCGGCGCCCGCGTGGCTCGACGCCGACTGGCTGCGCGAGCACTACGCGAAGAGCGAGCACGCCATCGAGATGCGCGATGGCGCGCGGCTCTACACGGCGCTCTTCGCTCCCCGGGATGCTGCCCAGCGCGACGCGCCCCTGCCCATCGTGCTCGTGCGCACGAACTTCGGCTGCGCCCCCTACGGGCCCGACGGCTACCCGGGCTGGATCGATCCGGGGATCGAGGTGCTCGAGCGCGGGGTCATCGTCGCTCTGCAGGACGTGCGCGGCACGCACCTGTCCGAGGGGCAGTTCACGCACCTGACACCGCACCGCCCGGGCAAGACGGCCGGGGAGGTCGACGAGTCCAGCGACGGCTACGACACGATCGACTGGCTCGTGGACGAGGTGCCCCACAACAACGGCCGCGTGGCGCTGATGGGCGGCTCGTACAACGGCTTCTTCGCCCTGGCCTCGATGATCGACGCCCACCCGGCCCTGGTCTGCGCCGTTCCCCAGGCCCCCAGCGCGGACCCCTGGCACGACGACGTCTTCCACAACGGTGCCCTGTGGCTGACGCACCTCTTCGAGGCGGCGGCGGAGTGGGATGCGCTGCGCGCCGAGCCGAGCGAGGAGGTCCCGGACGGGACGTACCCGATCCCGTGGGACGACGACTTCGCGGGCTTCCTCGAGACCATCGGGCCCCTGTCCCGGGCGACCGAGCTCCTGGGCGGGGCGAGCCCGCTCTGGAACGGGGTGGTCGAGCACCCGGCGCGCGACGAGTTCTGGCGCTCGCGCAACATCCTGCAGCACCTGGACCACGTCCCGCCCGCCGTGCTGGTCGTCGGTGGCTGGTACGACGCTGAGGATCTGTACGGAGCCCTGGGCGCGTACCGCGCCCTCGAACCCGGGGCGACCGCGGTCTCCCTGGTCATGGGACCCTGGCAGCACGGCGAGTGGCAGGACGCGGCCGGCGATCGATTCGGTCCGTGGTCCTTCGGCTCGAACACGGCGGCCACGTACCGACGCGAGGTTCTGGCTCCGTTCCTGGACCGGCACCTCTTCGAGGAGGACGTCCCTGCGCCGCCCGGGGCGACGGTCTTCGACACGGGCTCGAACATCTGGCGTCGCTTCGCCGCCTGGCCGCCGCCCACCCGATCTCGAGCGCTCTACCCGGGCGCCGGCGGAGGCCTGTCGCGCAGGCCTCCTGTCGAGGAGCGCGGCGAGGACGTCTTCGAGAGCGACCCGCACGACCCCGTGCCCTACGTCGACCATGCGACCCGCGGGCTCGAGGCGGAGTTCATGGTCGCGGACCAGCGCTTCGTGGGCCGGCGTCCCGACGTGCTGACCTGGAGCACGGCGCCCCTCGAGGCGGCGCTGACCCTGGCCGGGCCCCTGGAGGCCGACCTGTGGGTCAGTACCGACCGCGGCGACGCGGACTGGATCGTGAAGTGGATCGACGAAGCCCCCGGCGACGCGGACGAGGACGGCGGGCCCGGCGTCCAGCGCCTGATCCGGGCCGAGGTGCTGCGCGGTCGCTACCGCGAGGACCCTGCGCGTCCGCGCCCCTTCGAGGCGCACACGCCGACCCGCGTGCGCTTCACCCTGCCCGACATCCTGCACACGTTCCAGCCGGGGCAGCGCATCGTGATCCAGGTCCAGTCGAGCTGGTTCCCGTTGATCGACCGCAACCCCCAGACCTGGGTCGACTCGATTCCCCATGCCCGCGCCGAGGACTTCGCGGCCGCGACCCATCGCGTCCTGCGCAATGCCGCCTACCCCTCGCGCTTCGTATTCGGCGAACTGGACTGAGGCCGCCGCTACCATGGGCGTATGGACGTGCGGAGAAGCGCTTGGGCAGGGGTGTTCCTGGTTCTCGCGGCCCAGGCCGGGGCGGGGTGTCGTGCGGCGCGCAGTGACTCCGCCGGGCCGCGGGTCGAGGGCCGGGCGGGGGACGTGCGACGCGTCGTGCGCTTCGGTGCCGAGACGGTGCAGGTGGTCTTCGCGCCGGGCCCGCGGCAGACCAGCGACGAGCGCGTCCTCGCCGACCTGACCGACGGCCTGCGCGCGCTGCAGGCCTACTTCGGTCGCCTGCCCTTCGACGGGCTCGAGGTGGTCGTCGTGCCCTACGAGCGCGGTCGCTCGGGCGTCAGCGGGCAGAGCGGCGGGAGCGTGCGCTACGTGCCCGACGCCAGTGACGACTGGGTCCTGACCCACGAGCTGGTGCACACGGCCTTCCCGAACCTGCCCTCCCGGAACCACTGGCTGGAGGAGGGGCTGGCGACCTACGTCGAGCCCATCGCGCGGCACCGCGCGGGGCAGGTGTCCGAGGACCACGTCTGGCTCGACCTCGTGCGCGGCCTGCCCGCGGGGCTGCCGCGCCCCGGGGACCAGGGCCTGGACCGCACCCACACCTGGGGCCGCACCTACTGGGGCGGGGCTCTGTTCTGCTTCCTGGCGGACATCGAGCTGCGGCGCAGCAGCGCGGGGCGCATGGGGCTCGAGCACGCCCTGCGCGGCGTGTTGGCGGCGGGGGGCGACGCGCGGGTGTCGTGGAGCATCGAGCGCGCCCTGGAGGTGGGCGACGCGGCCACGGGCACGCGGGTCCTGGGCGAGCACTACGCCGCGATGCGCGCCGATCCCTATCCCATCGACCTGGACGATCTGTTCCGAGACCTGGGCGTGCGCGTCCGCGGGCGGCGCGTCGATTACGATGACGACGCGCCCCTGGCTTCCGTGCGGCGCGCGATCACTTCCGGAGACATGCCATGAGCGCAGCGATCCTGGCCCTGACCTTTGCCCGAGCCCCGACCCCGGC
>JAJFFA010000190.1 GCA_021776885.1 Planctomycetota bacterium | reverse complement strand
GCCATGGCGACGGAGAAGCTGGCGGAGGGCATCCGCCGCTTCCACCAGGACGGGGACGCTCTGCGCGCCCTGGCGCAGCGTCACGTCGGCGCGCGCTGAGCTCGCGCGCGCGGGGCCGCGTAGACGCGCTCCCGCGCGGCTCGAGGAGAGAAGAGCGAGAGGGTTGCCGTGGTTTCGAACTGGCGGGCACACGCCTCGCCGGGCGCGGGCTGCGCCCGCGGCCGGCTCGAGATGACGCAAGCGACGGTGGCGCGAGGGTGGTGATGTTCGTGACCGTTTGACGCGCGGCTGCGCCGCTGGGGGAAAGGCTCGGCTAGCGCCTCGCTTCCCCCGAACGGCGCTGCGCGCCGGGGCCGAGCTGCGCTCGACCGGGTCAGGACGGTTCGGGCGGCTGGAACGCGGGCCAAGGACGGTCCAGGCCGTTGGACGCGCGTCTCGTGCGGAGCGCGTCGTGCGTCGTGCCCTGGGCGTCGGGATGCTGGGTGCGCGCGTCGACCGCCCGGGCGTTTCACATCGCCGTTGCCGGTATCTCTCACCCGGGTCGTCTCGTCCTTGGGCGCTCCCGTCACGTGCAGGCCGGCGGTCTGCCGCCGGTAGCGCCGGCCGAGGCGCGTCCGGCGCGCAGCGCCGTGCCGGCCGCAGGCCATCCCTTCGCGAAGCGAAGTCATTCGGTGGGTACCGTCCTCCTGCCTGGCCGTTTCATGGCCCGCTGTATCAGCCTCGCCGTCCCCTCACAGGTCGCGGTCGTGGGCGTAGCCCCGACGGGCATGGAATGGGCGTGCGTCGGTAAGAAGAGCGCTCCCGCGCCGGCCACCGGGGGCCGACGCGGGAGCGCGTCAGTCGATGCAGCCTGACCCGCCGGGCGGATCAGGCTCGAAGGCCTACTGGAACAGGATGTTCAGGCCGTTCGACAGGTTGAAGCCGGCCCCGGTCATGTTGTCGCGGTACCAGAGCTGGAAGTTGGTGTCCGTACCCGCGGTCAGGCCGGCGCCGTAGGGGGCCGCGAAGTTCAGCACGCCCGTGGTGGTGCCCATGCCGTCGGCCGGGATGGGGGGCTGGATGCGCGTGGTCGCGCCGCCGGCGCAGCGGAAGCCGTTGCCGAAGGCGACCTGGATCTGGGTCGGGCCGAAGAAGTAGAGGCCGGGGACGCCGGGGACGACACCCTCGGTGATGAGGGTCAGGTCCTGGTCCGCAGCGACGCTGCTACCCTCGGCGCGGATCAGCGCCATGGTGCCGGCCGAGTTGGCGTTGGCCGTGCAGTAGGGCATACCGACGCCGCCACCCATGCCGTCGGCACCGGTGATGTTCAGGTCGTAGCCGTTGCAGGTGCCGGCGAACAGGCGAACCTTGAGGACGTACGTCTCGTCGACGCCGCTCGGGTTCGTGTACATGATCAGCTCGTTGTCGCTGGCACTGAAGCCGCAGGCGAGGGAGCCCGTGCAGTTGACCGGGTCGGCGACCTGGCAGGCGGCGACGTCCTGGTACAGGAAGATGTCCAGGTCGGCGAAGGCGTCCAGGAACTGGGCGTCGACCGTGAGGGTGTCGCCGGGGGCGACGGTCAGGTAGTAGAAGTCCTCGTCGACGTTGTCGACGTTGAGACCGGTGAAGCTGCCGCTGCCGAGCTGCACGCCGCTGGCGCAGTCGTCGTTGTCTTCCATGGCGTCACCGACCGAGCAGTCGGGGGCCATGCCGATGGTCAGGGTGCCGACGCCGGTGGCGCCGGCGGCGGAGAACGTGCCGAGCTCGATCAGGTACTGGTTGCCGGCGACGATGCCGGAGACCGAGACGAGGCTCTGCAGGCCGCAGGCGTCGTCGTTGCAGGCGATGTCGGCGCCGCCGCACATGGCGTCGGGGTACACCGCGATCTTGCTGTCGTAGGACGTGGTCGTGCACGTGTCGAAGACGAAGTCTCCACTGGACGGGGCGGTCCAGACGAACCAGACGTCCTGGTTGACGGTGCAAGAGCCCGCGGCACCGGTGGCGCCGGTGGTGTCAAACATGAACTGGCCGGTACCCATGATCGGGTCAGCCATCGAACAGTCGTCGGCGCCCGTCTGGGCCATACCGGTGGTGGCGAGCAGGGCTGCCGCCGCGAGGGGCAGCAGCTTGAGAGTTGCGTTTTTCAAAGTGAGAGCCTGAATCAAGAGCCAAGGAGAACGCCGCCGGACAAAGGGTCAGGCGCGTGGGGGACCCGTTCGCCTCACTCGGGAGTCGCGGGTCCTAGCACCAGCATCCCCCGTTGACGCCCGAATGGGAAGTCGAGGCCGAGGTCTTCTGTCCGGGGCCCGCAGCCCGGGTGTCTTCAGACCGCCCGCTAACATTAGCGTTACGGATTCATGCGGAATTCGACCGCACCCCGTCACGCCACCCCGCCGGGGCTGAAGGCCGGGGGAGCGAGCGCGCCGCCCGACTGATCCAGGCGTTGAAGTCGATCAGGTAGAAGTGCCCCCGTAGCGGGCGCAGACCCAGACCACGCCCCAGTCCGCGTCGTCGTCGGGGGCGTCGACCAGTACCCAGTTGCTGGTCGCGACGATCGAGGCCCCGAAGTGATCGAAGGCGTCCAGGCCTGCGGGGACGAGCTCGGACACCTGGGACGTGGTCGTGGTGTCGGCGTGGGCGCTGCCCGCGGCAGCGCAGATCAGGGCGAGCGCGGCCCTGGAGCGCGACCCCGCCCGCTGCGCTCCACGAAAAGCCCCCGAAATCCACGGCGCACAGGATCCCGCGGCTCTCACCTGCGCCGGGCGCTAAGCTAGGCCTCGATGCGCGTCGCCCTCGTCGTCCACGCCCTGCCCGACGACCAGAAGAGCGGCGTCGAGCTGCACACCGCGCGCCTGGCCTGCGCCCTGGTGGCGCTCGGGGTCGAGGTCGAGGTCTTCTGCCCGGCCCTGGGCGAGGCGCGCCGGCCCCCGTTCACCCTGCGGCGCGAGGTTCGTGGAGGGTGGGGCCTGACCCGCGTGGCCCTGCCCCGCGGGCGCGAGGAGGACCCCGCCCTGGCCGAGGCCTTCGGCGCCTTCCTCGACAGCCAGCGCCCCGACATCGTCCACGTGGCGCATCTCCTGCGCCTGGGCCACGGACTCGTGGCCCAGCTCCACGCCCGCGATCTGCCCGGTGTGTACTGCGCGCAGGACTACTTCCTGGCCAGCGACTACTACACGCGCCTGCGCCCGGACCTCGTACCCCTGGCGCCCTTCGTACCGGCCGATCCCCTGGGCGAGGCGCGCAGCGATCTGGCGCGACGCTGGCTCGAGCGCCGTGGCGCATCGGACGAGGGCGCCGATGGCGCCGATGGCATTGGGGGAACCGTCGGCGACCACCACGGCAGCACGCGCCCCGAACGCCTCGAGCCGGACGAGCGCCGCGCCTTGGCCGCGATCCTGGACGGAGACCCGACGGAGGCCGGCTTCCAGGCGGACGCCCTCGACCGCGCCCTGGCCGAGCGCCGCCGGCGCAACGCTGCGCGCAGCGAGGCCTTCGCGCGCTTCGCCCGCGTCCACGCCACCTCGCGCGCCCTGGCCCGGGAGCTCGAGCGCGCCCTCGGGCGTCCCGTCGAGTGCACCCCCGCGGGCATCGACCCCGCGCCCTTCGCCGCCGCCGAGCCGCCGCGCGCGGGCGACCTGGCCCTGCGCCCCCTGCGTCTGGGCTTCGTCGGGTCGTGGCTCGAGTCGAAGGGGCTGCACCTCTTGCTCGAGGCCTTCGAGCGCGCCACGGCCGACGACACCGGCCCCGCACTCGAGCTGCACCTCTTCGGCGACTCCTGCGAGCGTGCCTACGTCGCCGAGTGCAGCGAGCGCGCCCGCGCCATGGGCGCGCAGCTCCACGGCGCCTTCGGCCCGGCGGACGTCGCGTCCGTGTACGCGTCCTTCGACGTGCTCGTGGTGCCCTCCCTGTGGAGCGAGAACGCGCCCTTCGTGATCGCCGAGGCCCGGGCCGCGCGCCGCGCCGTCGTCGCCACGCGCTCCGACGCCCTGGCCGAGAGCGTGGGTGAGGGCGGCGTCCTGTTCGAGCGCGGCGACGTCGCGGATCTGACGCGTGTCCTGCTCGAGCTGGCCCGGGACCCGGTGCGGGTCGCGTCCCTGGGCGCGGCGGCGGCGCCGGCGCGGGACATCGCGGACGAGGCGCGCGAGTGGATCTCGGTCTGGCGCGGGCTGCTCGACGAGCGCGCGGACGCGGCCGAGCAGCGCGGAGCCCCGCCCCTGCCCGCACACCTCTCGGGCTTCGCCGCGCGGGTGGCCGCCCTCGAGGAGCTCTCCACCGCGGACCTCGCCGCGCGGGTCTTCGAGGCCCTGCCCGACCTGGCCGCTGCCCTCGGGATCGAGGCCCAAAGCGCCCTCGGCAGCACCCTCGGCGACGCCCTCACCCGGGGCTCGCGGGCCCAGGATCAGCTCGCCGACGGGGCGCGACGCATCGCCTGGCTCGAGGGCGCGGAGCGGGACGCCCTGCAGCGTTCCACCTGGCTCGCGCAGGTCGCGCAGGATCGCAGTCGCGCGCTCGAGGAGCTCTCGGGGCGCGTGGCCGAGCTCGAGCAGACCCTGGCCTCCGTCGAGCGCGAGAAGGACTGGCGCGAGGCGACGCTGGCCGCCCTCGAGACCGAGAACGAGGGGCTGGTCGCGTCGTTGACCGCCGCCAGGGACAGCCTGCGTTCGGCCAGCGAAGAGCACGAGTGGTTGCGGGGCGAGATCAGCGAGCGCGAGCAGACCGTGGCCGACGGGCAGAAGCTCCTGGAGCGCGCGCGCCAGCACGAG
>JAJFFA010000189.1 GCA_021776885.1 Planctomycetota bacterium | reverse complement strand
CTTGGCGGAACCCGCGCCGCTCGATCTCCCCAGCGCCGCGCGCGTCGGCAGCGCTGTGCGCCGCTCGAGCGGGTCCTGCGGGTGCAGCTGCGCCTGCTCGTCTTCTTCGGCCCACGGCAGGGCGCTGATCGGCAGGCGCAGTCCGACTGGCGAGTCGCCGGGGACCAGAAAGAGCTGTCCGCCCTGCACCACCCAGACATCGCTGTGCCAGCCGGGCGCAGGCCCGCCCCGGCGCCTCTCGAGCGGCAACACGTAGCCGACCGGCTGGCCGATGCCCTGGTCGAAGACCCGTGCCAGCCGCCGGCGCTCCTCGACGTCGGCCAGCTTCGAGTCGAGCGGGTCGACGTTGACCGGCAACCGCCCCTCGCGCCAGAGGTAGTAGGCGCTGTCCTCGAACACGGGCTGCACGTAGTCGGGAGAGACCCCGATGCGAGCCGCGAGGGAGCGCGCGAACTCGACCGCATCGGCCGCAGCGTACTCCCCCACCGCGTCGGTCGGGGCCAGCCAACGCTCGTCGATCCAGACCGGCTCCCCATCCCTGCGCCACATGCAAGTGAAGCTCCAGCGCGGCAGGGACTCGCCCGGGTACCACTTGCCCTGTCCCGTGTGCAGCAACGCGCCCGCGCTGAAGCGCTCGCGCAGCCGACGGATCAAGCTGCCGGCCAGCTTCTCCTTCGCCTCGCCGAGGGCCGCGACGTTCCACTCGGCGCCGATGTAGTCGTCGATCGAGACGAAGGTCGGCTCGCCGCCCTGGGTCAGGCGCACGTCCGCGGCCTCGAGCCGCTCGTCGAGCTCGAGCCCGCGGGCCAGGATCGCCTGCCAGGCCTCCTCGTCGTAGGGCCGCGTCGAGCGCGGCGCCTCCGCCAGGCGGGTCACCTTGGTCGTCGCCGAGAACTCGACCTCGCAGTCCTCGACGGCCCCGGTCAGCGGCGCGGCGTCCTCGGGGTTCGCCGTGCAGGCCAGCGGCAGATGCCCCTCGCCGGCGAAGAGCCCGCAGGTGCCGTCCATCCCGACCCAGCCCGCGCCGGGCAGGTAGACCTCGGTCCAGGCGTGCAGGTCGGCGACGTTCTGCGCCACCCCGGCGGGCCCCTCGAGTGGCTTGATGTCGGCCACGAGCTGGATCGAGTAGCCCGACACGAAGCGCGCCGCCAGGCCCAGGCCACGCAGGAGCTGGACCTGCAGCCAGGCGTAGTCGCGGCAGGAGCCGCGGCCGAGCTCGAGGGTCCGCTCGGGGGACTGCAGGCCGGCCTCGAGGCGCAGGACGTACTCGAGGTGCTCGTGGACGCCCGCATTGAAGTCCACCAGGAAGTCGACGATGCCGCGCGGCGTGCGATCGAGCCCCTTCAGGTAGGCCTCGAAGAGGGGGCCCTGGGGAGCCGCTGCCAGGTACGGCGCGAGCTGCTCCCGAAGTCCGGGCTCATACTCGAAGGGAAAGCGCTCGGCACTCGGCTCGACGAAGAAGTCGAACGGGTTCAGGGTCTCGAGCTCGGCCACCAGGTCGACCACCAAGGTCAGCTCGCGCGTCGGCTCGGGCAGGACCAGCCGCGCCTGGTAGTTGCCCTGCGGGTCCTGCTGCCAGTTCAGAAAGTGCTTCGCTGGCCGAACGCGCAACGAGTAGCTTGTGATCGAGGTGCGGCAATGGGGCGCCGGACGCAGGCGCACGACCTGCGGCCCCAGCCGAACCGGCCGGTCGTAGCGGTAACTCGTGCTGTGCTCGAGGGCGACCCTGATCTTCATGGAGCGAAGCGCTCGAAATGCATGGCCTTGCCGTGGGACCTTGAACGCTCATTATCTCGAACGGCTGGTCGCCCCCTACAAGAAACGTCGTGAAATTCCAAGCGAACCCCGAGGTGCAAGCCCTCCTCGAAGAGCTACGCGGCGAGCTGCAAGGCCTCGAGCGGGGCGCCGTAGCCGACTACATCCCCGAGCTCGCGCACGCCGACCCGCAGCTCTTCGGGCTGGCGATCTGCGACCTGGACGGACAGGTCGTCGGGGCCGGAGACGCGGACGCGGTCTTCACGCTGCAGTCTGTCTCGAAGCCCTTTCAGTACGGCCTGGCCATGGCGCAGTTCGGTATCGAGAGCGTCCACGAGCGCGTGGGCGTCGAGCCGACGGGGGGGGCCTTCGACGCGATCGTCCAGGTCGACGAACACGAGCGGCGGCCGCACAACCCCATGGTCAACGCGGGCGCCATCGCGATATCGGGCCTGTTGGCCGGGGAACACGTGGGCGGATCCGTGGACGGAATGCTGGCACGCCTGGGAGCCTTCGCCGGAGAGGCGTCCCTGCCGGTCGACGTGCCGGTCTACCTGTCCGAGCGCGCGAGCGCCCATCGCAATCGCGCCATCGCCCACCTGCTGCGCTACTTCAGCATCCTGGACCAGCCGGTGGAGCAGACCCTGGACCTCTACTTCCACCAGTGCTCCGCCCTTGTGAGTGTGCGTCAGCTGGCCCTGATGGCGGCGACCCTCGCCGCCGGCGGCAGGAACCCGCGCACGGGCGAGCAGCTCCTGTCTCCCGAGGTCACGGGGCAGGTCCTGGCGGTCCTCTCCACGTGCGGACTCTATGACGCGTCCGGCCGCTTCCTCTTCGACGTCGGCTTGCCGGGCAAGAGCGGCGTCTCGGGCGGGCTGTTCGCCGTAGCTCCCGGGCGCATGGGGATCGCCGTCTTCTCGCCACCGCTCGACGAGGACGGCAACAGTGTGCGCGCTGCGGAGGCCCTGCGCAGGTTGTCGCGACGGCTGGCCCTGCACGCCTTCGATCCAGCGCCGGCCGGGTCTGCCCGTCGGCTGTCCAAGGCATGGCCCGCGGCGACGCAGGACGTGCTGGAGCGCGCGCGCCAGGCGGCCGCGTCGGCCTCCGGGGGCAGGGTCGCGGACTACGCGCCGGCCCTGGCCCAGGCCGATCCCGCGGACTTCGCCCTGGCTGTGTGTACGGTCGACGGCGAGGAATTCGTGAGCGGCAACAGCGCGCGGCGCTTCACGCTCCAGGCCGCGGCCAGTCCCCTGGGCTACGCACACGTCGCGCGCGAGGTCGGCGTCGACGCCATCCACGAACGCTGCGGTGTCGAGCCGAGCGGGAACCCGTTCCACGCGATCCTCTTCGACCCACGCACGCAGCGCCCCTTCAACCCGCTCGGCAACGCCGGCGCGATCGTCGTCACGGGGCTCGCCCCGGGCTCCGAGGGCTCCACGCGCCTGCGCAGCCTGCTGGGCTTCCTGGCCGACCTGGCCGGGGGCCCGGCGCCCGCGGTCGACGCTTCGATGCTGGCCGCCGAGCACGCCGCGGGCGAACGCAACCGCGCCATCGCCGCGCTCCTGCGCGGAGAGGGCTGGCTCGACGACCCCGAGGCGGCGCTGGAGCTCTACATGCAGCAATGCAGCGTCGCGGTCGACGTCGCGTGTCTCGCGCGCATGGGCGCCACGCTGGCCAACGGCGGCGTTCAGCCCACGACCGGTCGCACCGTCGTGCCCCCTGACGTCGTGCGCGCCACCCTGAGCCTGATGTACACCTGCGGCCATCACGAGGAGTCGGGCCGCGTCGCCGCCGAGGTCGGCCTGCCGGCCAAGTCGGGCATCTCCGGCGCCATCCTGGCCGTCTGCCCCGGACGCCTGGCCATCGCCGCGTGGTCCCCGGCGGTCAATGCCCACGGCACGAGCGTCCCGGCCCTGGCCGCCCTCACGGCCCTCTCCCACGAGCTGCATCTGGGTACGTTCGGGGCGTAGTCAGGACAGGTCCGGCGAGACTTGCTGCTGATGACCCCGCGCCAAGGGGACGCTTTCTGCGCTTGCTGCTCGTCACCGAACGCGACCGACTCCAGGCTGTCGCCCTCTTCAGTAGGATAGTCCGTGGTCCAGATCGAGTCGGTCAGTCATGGCGGGAGGAACAATGAGAGTCGTCATCGCGGTGGTCCTTGGTGCACTTGCAGTGTCTTGCACTTCTCCAGGTCGGGTGGAGGGAGACCGCAGCGCAGTACTGGAGACCCTGAACTCCTGGAACCGAGGCTGGGCCGAGGCGGACGCTTCGACTGCGGTGGAGGACTACTCCGAAGACGCAGACTGGACCAACGCCTTCGGTGATCGCTTTCAGGGACGCGCGGCGCTGCGAGTAGTGCACCCTCCGTTCTGTTATTCCCCCCTCCCCCAAATGAACCATGCGTGGGTTAAGCCCAGGGGCGTAGCCCCGCAGGGTCTCGGGAGAGGTGCGTGACGAGCCACCCATCGGTCACCATGTGGATAACGACATTCACCTGGAGACCAACGATGACCC
>JAJFFA010000188.1 GCA_021776885.1 Planctomycetota bacterium | reverse complement strand
GCGCGGCCGCCGCCCACGCGCACGAAGAACAAGTCCTCGTTCACCTCGGCCTCGATGGTCGAGATACGTCGCGTCGCCTGCTCCATGCGCATCAGCAGCATGGGGTCGAGGGGGCGGCCCGCGACCCAGAGCCCGATCAGGCCCAGTCCCACCGCGGCGGCCAGGGCCAACGCGCTGATCTGACCGCCGAAACGGGGCTTCTTGGGGGTGGGCTGCACGCAGGGGGTGGGCCGGGTCTCGGTCCGGGTTCCTTAACATCGAACGCGGCCGGAGCGCGGCTTGACCTGCCGCGCCGGTTTGCCACGATCTCGTGGCTGATGCCCGCTCCCGATGCCCTGGACCCATGCCCCGCCCCCCCGCTGGCCCCGCGCCGGCGCGTCGGGCTGATGCTCGTGGCCCTGGCCCTCCTGACCCCGCTGTGGCCCGGCGCTTGCCCGGAGGGCAAGGCGCCGGCGCCGGAGGTGCCGGCGAAAGTCGACGACCAGGAGCCGCCGACGGCGCGCTGGGGCGAGGTCGAGGCCTATCGCGCTGACCGTGAAGCGCGCCGCGACCCGTCGGACGGGGGGGGCAAGGGCAGGCGTGTGCTGGCCGAGGGCGAGGCGCCCGAGGTGCGCGTCGGCCAGCTGGCGCAGTTCGTGCTCGAGTACGAAGCGGGCGCCGAGGGCGTCGCCGTGGGCGGCACCCTGTTCTTCATGCCGGAACCCTTCTGGGGTTGGTCACAACCCCAGGACATCGACCCCCATGCCCCGGGCTACACGCGCGTCTCGACGGAGGTCGAGGGAGTCGCCCTGCGGACGCGTGCCTTCCCCTCGATGCTGGCCATCGAGGTCCTGGCTGCGCCCCTCAGCGAGGGTGACGTCGTGCGCGTCGAGTACGGAGCCGGAGAGGTCGGCGCGCGGGTCGACCAGCACGCGGACCGCGGCGCACACCTGTGGTTCGCCGTCGACGGCGATGGCGATGGCTACCGCCAGGTCGTACTCGAGTCGCCAACCGTTGACGTGCGCCCCGGGCCCGTGGCACGGGCCGTCGTATTCCTGCCCAGTGTGGCGCGTCCGCAGGAGAGCGTGCGTGCCAGCGTCGCGCTCCTCGACGTCGGCGGGAACCTCTGCTGGGACGCCACAGGCAGCGTCGAGTTCGCCGAGCGGCCGGCCGAGCTGGGGCTCCCCGCCCGCATCGACCTGATCCCCTCCGATGCGGGGGCGAAGACGGTCCAGCTGGCCGCCCCGGCGCGTGGTGTAGTGCGCCTGGAGGTCAGCGTCGACGTAGCTGGGACGCGCACCAGGGCAACTTCCAATCCGATGCTCGTCTCGGAGGACGCCCCACGGATCTTCTGGGCGGACCTGCACGGCCACTCGAACCTCTCCGACGGCAGCGGGATGCCGGGCGACTACTTCCGCTACGCGCGCGATGCCGCCGGGCTCGACGTCGTGTCGCTGACGGACCACGACCACTTCGGCGTCGTCGCCCTCGACGAGCATCCCGACCTGTGGGACGAGATCGAGCGCATCACCGCCGACTACAACAACCCCGGCCGCTTCGTGACGCTCCTGGGCTACGAGTGGACGAGCTGGATCCACGGCCACCGCCACGTGCTCTACTTCGGTGACATGGGCAAGGTCATCTCGAGCGTCGACGAGGCCACCGACGATCCGCGCGAGCTGTGGAATGCGCTGACCGGGATGAGCGCCCTGACCTTCGCCCACCACACGGCAGGTCAGCCGATCCAGACCAACTGGACCTTCGCCCCGCACCCCAGCCTCGAGCCCCTGGTGGAGATCATGTCGGTGCACGGCAGCAGCGAGGCGCGGGATGCCCCGCGCGTGGTGCGCGGCGCCACGAGCGGCTACTTCGTCCGTGATGCCTTGCAGCGCGGCTACCGCCTGGGCTTCGTCGGCAGCGGCGACAGCCACGACGGGCACCCCGGACTGGCCCACCTGGATCCGATCTACGGCTACCGTCCCGCTACCCCCGCACGGCCGGCACAGATGGGTACCGGGGGGCTGACCGCGATCTATGCCAAGGACCTCAATCGGGACTCACTCTTCGCGGCGCTGCGCGAGCGCCGGGTCTATGCCACGAGCGGCCCGCGCATTCTCCTGCGCACCGACCTCGAAGGCCACCCGGCCGGCTCGGTCGTGGCCGCAGCCTCACTGGGCGAGAGCGCCAAGCTCGGCTTCGACATCCTCGGAACGGCCGAGCTCAGCACCATCGAGCTGATCCGCAGCGGCAACGTCGAGACGCGCATCACACCGCAGAACGAAACGGAGCTCTCCGGGAAGCTGCCCATCCCGAGCCTGGTGCCGGGCGAGTACGTCTACCTGCGCGTCGTGCAGAGCGACGGAGGGGTCGCCGTGTCGAGCCCCTTCTTCTTCGACTGAGCGCTCTAGCGCTAGGCGGCCGGCCCCGACGCGCGTGAGGCGCCGCCGTCGTCCTCGTTCGCGATCACGCGGTTGCGGCCTGACTCCTTGGCTCGGAAGAGCGCGTCGTCGGCCGCCTTGAGCAGGTCGTCCACACTCTCCATCGACGGCAGTCGCTCCGCCACGCCGAGGCTGACCGTCACGACCTCCTCGAACCCGGGATGATCGACGCGCAGGGACTCGAGGGCGGCGCGCATGCGCTCGGCGCAGACGAGCGCACGTTCGAGCCCGCAGCCGACGTTGATGGAGAGGAACTCTTCGCCACCCAGACGGCACAGGACGTCGCCCGTACGCGAGTTCAAGCGCAGGGTCTGAGCACTCTGGCGCAGGACGCCGTCGCCAGCGTCGTGGCCGTAGACGTCGTTGACCCGCTTGAAGTGGTCGATATCCAGCATGATGACCGACAGCGGCCAGCCCGAGCGGAACGAGTTCTCCCACTCTTGCTTGAGCCGCGCCATCGCATAGCGCCGGTTGGGCAGGTCCGTCAGGGCGTCCGTCAGGGCGGCGGAGCGCAGGCGCCGGGTCAGGATGCCCAGCTCGGCCACCTGGCGCAGCTGCACCCGCTCGCTCTCCTCGACCATCTCACGCATGTGGATCATGCGCTGCCCAGCGCGGACACGCGCCAGCAGGATTCGCGGGTTGAAGGGCTTGACGATGTAGTCGTCCGCTCCCGCGGCGAAGGCCTCGACGACCTGCTCGTCGTCCTCGCGGGCCGTGACCATCAGCACGTACATCTTCCGACCGGCCTCGGTCTTGCGCAGCGTCTCACACAGCTTGACGCCCGACATGCCCGGCATCATCCAGTCCGTGATCACGATCTGCGGTGCCTCGTCGAGGGCCTTCTCGAGCCCCTCGTCACTGCTCATGGCCGACGAGACGACGTAGCTCTCGCGCTCCAGGTGGTGGCGAATCAGGCGCACCATGCGCTCGTCGTCGTCGATGATCAGAATGCGCGTCGGAGCCGCGTTCTCGGGCTCCGCCGGCGTGGCCTCCGGGGCGAGGCTCGGCAAGTCATCCAGGGAGTCGAGGCTGGTGTCTGCACCCGGCAGGGCGAGCTCGCGTTTGGGCCCGTCCGCCTCGTCGTCCGCAGCGACGCGCTCACGCGTCTGGACCACCAGCTCCGTGATGGCGTCCGTGCCCGGGGTCGGAATCGAGAGCGAGACCCCCCACTCCACCAGGCTCGCGCGCACACGCACGCACAGGGCGAGCACCTCCTCGGGACTCGTGGCCAGCTCATCCGCAACCTCATCGAGGGCCAGCACACGGCGCCGGACCACCGCCTCGGGGACCTGATCGATGCCAGTGACGACGTCGGCTATGCGCTTGCCACAGCGCAGCAGGCGCCGCAGTACCGCCGCCTGGCTGCCCTCCTGGTCGTCGTTCGAAGCGCCGAACTCGTGTTCGAGCACCGCCTCCTGGAAGGTTCCGGAGAGGCCCCAATCCGCGAGCATCGCGGCGGACACCTGGGGGTGCGTGATGTCAAAGGCGCGCTGCTCGAGCACCGAGAGGGTCAGGTCGTCCACGAACGGGTGGTCCTCGAACATCTTCGAGTAGGGCGCGGGGTGGACGCTCGCCAGCGCCAGCTTGCCAACGTCCGCGAGCAAGCCGCAGGTGAAGGCGTCCGCTGCCAGACTCGATGCGCTCTCGAGCGCCGCCGCCTGAGCGGCCAACGCCGCCGCGAGGGAGCGCGCCCAGTAGAGGTCAGCGTCGAAGCCGGCGCACTCGCCCGTGCGGTTGTCCGAGAGCAGGGTGAAGCCCAGCGCCACGTTGCGCAGCGCGCGCGCACCCAGGCGGCTGGCCGCCTCCGAGACGGTCGTGGCCGCCGAGCGCGTCGCGTTGGCCGCGGCGTTGGCCAGCTTGATCAGACGCCCGGACAGCGCCGGGTCCGCCATGATCGTTCGGGTCAGCTCCTCGTGCGAAAAGTCCTCGTCCTGGGTCAACGCCAGAACGCGCAGCCCTACCGGCGAGGGCGAGGGCAGCTTCCCGGTCAGCCGGAGTTCGTCGAACTTCTTGCGGATCACGGCGCGAGGCTTGGGCTGGAGTCAGGCGCGCTGGGCACGAGGCGGCGGCAGCGGCGCGGAGCAGACCTGGTTACGTCCGGCGTCCTTGGCACGGTAGACCGCTTCGTCCGCGGCCTTGAGCAGGTGAGCCAGGTCGGGCACGCCCGAGTGGCGACCCGCGACCCCGAGACTGATCGTGACGGGCTTGCCAAGCTCGGCCACGACGTGGTCCGCGACCGCCTGGCGCACGCGATCGGCGACGATGACGCACTCGCGCTGGCTCGTGTTCTTGCAGATGATCAAGAACTCCTCGCCTCCCATGCGGCAGATCTCGTCCGCCTGCCTCAGGCTCGCGCGCAGCTTGGCTGAGATCTCGCGCAGCACGGCATCCCCGACGTCGTGGCCGTGGTCGTCGTTGACGCGCTTGAAGTTGTCGATATCGACCATCGCGAGGGAGAGTGGGCGCCCGGTCGTATCACCGGAGGACCACTCGGTATCCAGTCGCGTCATCGCGTAGCGGCGGTTGGGCAGCTCGGTCAAGGGATCGGTCAGGGCAGCCGAACGCAGCTTGCGCGTCAGCATGCCCAGCTCGGTCACCTGCCGCATCATGGTCTGCTTGTCCTCCTGGATCTTGCGCGACAGCTCCGCCAGTCGAACGCCACCCTTCACGCGCGCCGCGAGGAGACGCGGAATGATCGGCTTGGGCACGACATCGTCGATGCCGGCGTCGAAGGCCTCTACGGTCAGGTCTTCGTCGAGGCGGCTGGACAGGAGCAGCAGGTACATGCGGCGACCGGCGTCGGTGCGCCTCAGGGCCTTGCACAGCTCGAGTCCGTCGATCCCCGGCATGTCCTGGGCGCAGACCACGATGTCGGGCGGGTTCTTGAGCGCCATGCGCAGACCCGTCCGCCCGTTCTGCGCCTCCATCAGCTCGAAGCCCTGCCCGACACTCTCGCGGATGCAGCGCAGGCTCTCGGCGTCGCTGTCGATGAGCAACACGCGCACCTCACGCTCGGCGTGTCGCTCGGTGCCAGCGCCCTGGATGCGGCTCGCCGGGGCCACGGCAACTGCGGCGCCTTCGCCCTCGAGGCTCGGCGCGGCGCGCGCCGCCGCAACGCGAGCCAGGACATTCGTGGGGTCACACTCGGCATTGACCTCGATGTCGAGGGTGCTGCCCCATGACCTCCACTCCTCGACGCAACGTCCGAGGAAGTCGACCAGATCACCGGGTTGCTGACCCAGGGCGCGCGCGAGGGTATCGAGCCCCTCTCCGCGCGCCGTCCAGACCGCGTCGGAGTCATCCGAAGAGGCGATCAAGACCTCGGCCACCAGGTCCGCGAAGCGCAGGACCGAGGCCAGGTCGGTCAGCGCCTGGCCCACGCCGCGCTCGTCGGTGAAGGCCATGACCGAGTCTCCGAACTCGTCGGGGAGGCCCCAGTCGCGGATCATGCAGCGCCCGGTCTCCGAGTGATTGATCCTGAACTCGGCACGCTCGGCCAGCATCAACTGCGTCCGGTCTCCGGCGCGGTTGGCCTCGAGCAGGCGGGTGTAGGCGTCGGGGTAGATCGAGGCCAACGCCAGCTGGCCAATGTCCGCCAGGAGCCCAGCGACGTAGGCCTCCTCGGGCTTGCCGA
>JAJFFA010000187.1 GCA_021776885.1 Planctomycetota bacterium | reverse complement strand
AACGGCCTCGAGGTCGAGTTCTGCGACTGAGCGCCCGGCGTCCCTGACCCGCGGCTGGAATCCCCAGGCACCCCCGCAGCTCGAGCATCGAGGGCGGGGGTGCTCTCGTCGTAGACTGACGGGGTGTCCACGACCGATGATCCCCCGCCTGGAGCCCAGGGCCGCTTCGCCACCACGCGCTGGAGCCTGGTCGCCGCCGCCGCACAGCCCGCAGACCCGCGCGCCGGCGAGGCCCTGGCCTACCTGTGCGAGACGTACTGGTTCCCGGTCTACGCCTACGTGCGCCGCTCGGGGCACGACGCGGCCAGCGCAGAGGACCTGACCCAGGCCTTCTTCACGCGGCTCCTGGAGCGCCATGACCTGGCCGGTGCCGACGCCAGCCTGGGCCGCTTCCGGGCCTACCTGCTGGGCGCCGTGCGTCACTTCCTCTCGGGCGAGCGGCGGCGCGAGAATGCCCAGCGGCGCGGGGGTGGGCGTGCGCTCTTCTCCCTGGACTTCGAGGACGGCGAGCGGCGGCTTGGAGCGGCCCTGGAGCCGAGCGGCGCCGAGCAGCGCCCCGACCAGGCCTTCGAGCGCGCCTTCGCCCTGACCCTGCTCGAGGCGGTGCTCGAAGCCCTGGCCGCGGAGCAGGCGGAGCGGGGTCGCGCCGAGGAGTTCGAGCTCCTGCGACCGGCTTTGACCCCGGGCAGCGACCAGGGCCTGTCCCAGGCGCACATCGCGGCGGCCCTGGGGACCACGGAGGGGGCGGTCAAGACCCGCGCCCACCGCCTGCGCCGGCGCTATGCCGAGCTCCTGCGGCTGGCCATCGCCGAGACCCTGCCCGCCGCCGGCGATGTCGAGGAGGAGATCCGGGCCCTGTTCCGGGTCTTGGCGTAACCTTCGCGGCGAGTGTCCCCAGGGATCCGCATGCACGCTGAACGAACCTGCCCGCGCTGTGGAGGCCAGCTGGCCACGGGCGGTGGCCTGGATGGACTCTGCCCGGCCTGCTTGCTGGCGTCGGGGGAGGGCAGCCCCGGGGCCGCGGGTGCTGCGGCCCTGGAGGAGGTTCGGCGCAATTTCCCGGCGCTCGAGGTCGAGGCGCTGATCGGTCGCGGCGGAATGGGCGCGGTCTACCGCGCGCGCCAGCGCCGGCTCGACCGCACGGTGGCGCTGAAGGTGCTCGTACCCGAGCTGGCGGACGACTCCGCCTTTGCGCAGCGCTTCCTGCGCGAGGCGCGGGCCATGGCGCGCATGAGCCACCCGAACGTCGTCACGGTGCACGACTTCGGTGAGGAGGCGGGGCGCTACTACCTCGTGATGGAGTACGTCGAGGGCGCCAGCCTGCGGGACGTGATCGCGGAGGGGCGCCTGGCTCCGGCCCAGGCCCTGGCCGTGGTCGGCGAGATCTGCGCGGGTCTCGCCTACGCCCACGCCCAGGGTGTGGTGCACCGGGACATCAAGCCGGAGAACATCCTGATCGACCGCGACGGTGCGGCCAAGATCGCCGACTTCGGGCTGGCCAAGCTGGCCGGGAGCGCGGGCGCGGGCGCCCTGACCCGTACGAGCCAGGTGATGGGCACGCCCCAGTACATGGCGCCGGAGCAGATCGTGCGGCCCCTCGAGGTCGACCACCGGGCGGACATCTACTCCCTCGGGGTGGTGTTCTACGAGATGCTGACGGGGGAGCTGCCCCAGGGTGTCTTCCCGCCGCCGTCCAAGCGCGCTCCGATCGACGTGGGCCTCGACGAGGTCGTGCTGAAGACCCTCGAGCGCGAGCCCGAGCGCCGCTACCAGGCAGCCACGGACGTTCGTACGGACATCGAGCGCTTCGCTGCGACCGGCGGCGCAGCCGTCCCGCCCGCCGCGCCAGCCCCGGGCGCCCCGGCCGCCGCAGACCAGGCGAGCGCCGCGCACGGCCCTGCGGGAAAGCTGGCCGAGGAGGCCGATGTCGGCGACTCCCTGGCCTGGCTCGAACGCATGCCCGGTGGCGGACTCGTCTGGGGCGTCCTGGCCCTGGCCCTGTGCTGGGTCTGGCTGATCCTCGTCGGGCGCGTCGAGCTGGGGCAGATGGAGGAGTGGACCTCGGTCGCGTACCCCTTCGCCTTCCTGGCCCTGACCGCGGCGCGCGTGCGCCTGGCGCGGGGCCAGCGCGGGGTCGCGTCCGTGTGCCTGGCCGTGGCGGCCTACGCCAGCGCGATCGTCGTCGTCGTCGTGCTCTCGTCGGAGCCCAACTTCAACGCCATCGCCAAGGCAGGCGAGGCCGTCTCAGCCCTGCTGCTCGTCGTCGCGCACCTGTTCTTCGACCGCTGGGTGCGCCGCAACCACCTGCCCTCCCTGGCGGCGGGCGGGGGCGTGTTCCTGATCGCGACGATCATGCACTCGTCCTTCTACATCGACCCGGGGAACCAGGCCGGCTGGTACGCGAGCGGCATGGCCGCTGTGCTGTGCGCGGCGTCGGGCCTGATGGTGCTCCCGGCGTACGCCCTACGCAACGTGCCGCGCAGCGTGCACCTGGCGGTGGTGCGGGCCTTCGCCGTCGGGCTGGTGGCCGCGCTGGTGTACTTCCGAGGGCACCTCTAGCCCTGAAACAAGCGCCGCTTGTTCCAGGGCTACGCCGACGTAGCGCCTACTCGGACGTCTCGCGCTTGCCGATCCACTCGGTCGCCAGCCAGGCCAGAGCGTACACCAGCAGCACGGCGCCCCAGATGGCGCGCATGCCGACGAGCATCGACAGGTACTCGACGATGCCGCCGGCCATGGCGCCGACCAGGTTGATGCCCAGGGCGTAGCCCGTGAAGGTCTGTCGCGCGAACAGGCGGCTGAAGCAGACCGAAGCGCAGAACACGGGCACCCCCACCAGCAGGGTGCAGACCGCGATGCGCAGGGGCACGCTGAGGCCGAAGAGCCAGGGCAGGGGGAAGACCGCATTGACCAGGATCCCGCCCAGCAGCACGAAGAAGGCGGGGCGCAGGGCCGGGGCGCGCTGCTTCAGCACCGCCCAGTTGGCCAGGAAGACCGTCAGCAGGAAGGCGCCGAAGACCACGGCGTTGACGGTCCAGGTCCCGCCGAAGAGCAGGGCGAAGCGCACGATGGCGCTGGACTCCATCAGGGTGAAGCCCAGGCCCAGGAGCAGGAAGTTGACGTTCAGGCCGCGTGCCTCGGGGTGCACCCGGCGTAGCACGATGAAGGCCCCCGCGATGCAGGTCAGGACGAAGGCCATCAGCTTGACGTAGACCGGCGCGATGGTCGGCGTCTGCAGGTACATGAATGGCCAGTCGTCCGACGACGGCTTGCCCCCCCCGTACTGCTGCAGGCTGGCCGGCGTGTCTGCGTAGGGGCCCATGCCCACGGCGCCGACCAGGATCGTGTCGAACAGGAACGAGGGTGGCTCGACGAAGATGCGGGTCTGGTCGCCGAAGGCCTCGCGCAGGGTGGCGTAGACCCGCGGGCGGTACCAGTCGGCGAAGACCGAGTAGTACATGCCCACCAGGCCGCGGCCCTCGAGCAGCTCCTTGGCGTCGTGCAGCGCCTCCGCGGTGTGCACGTAGTTCTCGAGCCGCAGGTTGGCCTGGCCGCCGACCAGGATGACCGAGTCGATGGTGCCGAAGATGACGAGGTCGAAGCGCTCGTCCGTGGTGTGCATGTAGTGGCGCGCGTCGTCCACCACCGCGGTCACCCGCGGGTCGGCGTAGGGCCCGGTCGGGTTGAACTCGTGCCCCAGGGACAGCACCTCGGGGTCGATCTCGACCGCCACCACCTTGCGCGCGCCGTTGCGCAGGGCGACGTTGACGTCGTTGCCCGTGCCGGCGCCCATGACCAGCACGCGCTGCGGCGACTTGCCGCCCGAGAGCTTGCGGTACTCCTCGTAGGGGATGGACCACTTGTCGACCGTGCGCTCGTACAGGCGCTGGAGCTCGGGGTCCTCGGTGGTGAAGTCGAGCCCGAGCTGCAGGAAGGTCGAGTTGACCCAGACGCGGATGCCCATCGCCTCCTGCGCCCACTGCACGTAGTAGTAGGGGCTCCAGCGCGACGGATGGGGCGACTGGGCGAAGAGCAGGAAGCCCAGGCCCGCGGCGGCGAAGGTCAGGCGTGAGGGCAGGCCGCGGCGCAGGAAGACGGCCCAGGCGACCATCACCAGCACGGGCCAGACCCACGGCGGGACCCCGAAGGCCGCCGAGGCACTGAAGACGATGGTGCCCAGCAGGCTGCCGCCGATGTCCCAGCCGTAGGCACGCAGCTTCTCGAAGCGGTCCATCTCGCGCGCCAGGGCCTGACCCAGGGCCACGAAGGGCAAGAGCGAGAAGCCGAAGGCCAGCAGGGCCGCGATGAACAGGGGGATGCGCGGCGGCTGGCCGTCCACGTTCGAGTACTGCAGCCAGTAGTGAACCTCCTGCGCCTCCTCGTGGATGATGATCCCGCGGGCGTAGTAGGTGAAGGCGAAGACCAGCAGCACGCCCAGGGGCAGGAGCCAGGCCAGGCTGCGCTTGCGCGACAGGATGCATCCCAGCCCCAGGCCGAAGAACGCGGCCATCAGCATCAGGTTGGTGAAGTACGAGATCGCGCGGACCTCGGCCGGCACCAGCCGGATGAAGGAGAGCTCCAGGATCAGGAGCGCCGTGGAGATGAAGCCGATGCGCCAGGGGCCCCCGCGGGGGGGGCTGGCGTCCGGGCTGGCGGGGACTTGGGGCTGTGTGGAGGACATGCGCGCTCGGCTCTCTTCGGCCTTCCGGTCCCCGGTCTTGACCGGAGCGCTGGGGAGGTGGAGCGCAGAGTCGAGCGGACCCGTCCTCGGGATTCAACCCCGGGTCAGGTCTCGCGCCTCTGGAAGGTCCAGGCGACGGCCACGCTCACCGCGTAGATCAGGACGGCCAGCATGTTCGTGACGACCACGGCGACGGACTCGGTGCGGATACCCCAGAGGATCATCGAACCGTTGACGACCGAGAGGGCCATCCAGAGCCGGACCGAGCGGTAGGCCAGGATCCAGGCCAGGCTGTCCCGCGAGTAACTGCGCACGCTGCCGGAGTACGACTCGAGGGTCAGGCTGGCCGCCCCCTGTCCGTCGCTGGGGTGGCCGAAACTGCCCCGGGCGGGGGCGCCGGCCAGTGCGCCGGGCTGGGCGGCCGCGCCCTGGGCGAAGTCGAGGGCCACCGTTGCGCAGGAGGAGCGCGCCTCCCAGTCGAACACCGCCCTCGCCGTGGGGGGCGAGAGCCGGATCGCGCCCTCCTGGGTGCGCACCACCCCGCGTCCCGTGCGCATGCCCAGGCGCGTCAGGGTGACGGCCCCCGTCTGGGTCGAGACGTCGAAGTCCTCGCTGACCAGCCCGTGCAGGCGCACGTCGCCGAAGCCGATGCGCTCGATCGTGAGGGGCCCGGCGTGGTCACGCACGACCACCGAGCCTTCGCCCGGACCGATGTCGAGGCGCGTGTGCAGGCCGATGGTCTCGATCGGGGCGGAGGTCGACTCGATCGAGAGGGCGAGGTCGCGCGGCACGTGAACGGTCGCCGCGCCGGTCAGCACGATCTCGAGGCCAGGCACGCCCGCCTCGCTCTTTTGACTGACGTTGACCAGCGGACCGCGGGTGTCCTGGCTGACACCGATCACGTCCCGGGACCAGGTGCGAACGTTGAGCTTGGCGGCGGCCACCACCGGCCTCAGCCGCACGACTGTGGCGGGCCCGGCGCCGAGCACCCGGCCCGACGCACTGTCGATGACCTCGCGCTCGGCCGCCCCCGCGCTCGGCGCCGGAGCAGGCTGCGCCGCGTCGGGCCCAGGACCTTGCGCATCGATCACGTGGCTGACGGCATCACCCATCTGGCTCGCGCGCTGGTAGCGCAGCTCGGGCTCCGACTCGAGGGCCCGGGCGACCACCTCGTCGATGCGCACGTCGACCTCGACCTTGCGGATGGGCAGGGGGAAGCGACCCTCCGGCAGGGAGCCGGTCAGCATCTCGTACAGCACGAC
>JAJFFA010000186.1 GCA_021776885.1 Planctomycetota bacterium | reverse complement strand
CGGCGCCAGCTCAGCGCAAGCTGCCTGTAGCCGGCGCCGGGTCCCGGTGGAGCCGCCCTCGGCCGAGGTCTCCGACCCGCGCCCTCACTCGCTTTCGGGCTTTCCTATCGGAGGCCCCGGTGCCCCGGACCCGGTGGGGCGACAAGGACCCCCTTTTGGGGTCACGCCGGGGGCGTCCGGTGGCCGATACGGCGCTTGGACGCGTGGGGAGCGGCCGGGTATGCTCTAGAGTCGATGAGCGCGCCCGCGGGCCTGAAAGCAGGCTGCGGTGGGGCGATCGTCGACTGTTCAGGCCGGCCCCGCAGCCCGCGTCCCGGCCCCCAGAGCCTCTCCCGCACGATCCAGAACCGCACCGATCACCTGCCATGGCCCGCACCCTTTTCACGTCTGAATCCGTCTCCATGGGGCACCCTGACAAGGTCGCCGACCAGATCTCGGACGCCATTCTCGACGCCCTCCTGGCCCAGGATCCCAAGAGCCGGGTCGCCTGCGAGACCATGGTCACCACAGGCCTGTGCATCGTGGCCGGCGAGATCACCACGAATGCGGTGATCAACTACCAGGAGATCGCCCGCAACACGATCAAGCGCATCGGCTACACCGATGACGACTTCGGGATCAATGGCGACACCTGCGCTGTGATGGTCACCCTCGACAAGCAGTCCCCGGACATCAGCCAGGGCGTGACCGAGGGCGAGGGCCTGCACGACGAGCAGGGAGCTGGCGACCAGGGTCTCATGTTCGGCTTTGCCTGCAACGAGACCCCCGAGCTGATGCCCTTCCCGGTGCACTACTCGCACCGGCTGGTCGAGAAGCTGGCCGACCTGCGCCAGAGCGGCAGCCTTCCCTGGTTGCGCCCGGACAGCAAGAGCCAGGTCACCGTCGAGTACGAGGGCCACAAGCCCGTGCGCGTGCACACGGTGGTCATCTCGACCCAGCATGGTCCGGAGGTCTCCCTCGAGACCATTCGCAAAGAGGTCATCGAGAAGTGCATCAAGGCGGTCTTCCCGGCCGAGTTCCTCGACGCCGAGACCATCTACCACATCAACCCGACCGGGCGCTTCGTGATCGGCGGCCCCCCTGGCGACTGTGGCCTGACCGGGCGCAAGATCATCGTCGACACCTACGGCGGCATGGGTCGCCACGGTGGTGGCGCCTTCTCCGGCAAGGACCCGAGCAAGGTCGACCGCTCGGCCGCCTACGCCTCGCGCTGGGTCGCCAAGAACGTGGTCGCTGCCGGCCTGGCCGACCGCTGCGAGGTGCAGCTCTCCTACGCCATCGGCGTGGCCAAGCCGCTCTCGGTGCGCGTCGACACCTTCGGGACCTCGAAGGTCGACGAGGACGCCATCGTCAACGGCATCTCGAAGGTCTTCGACCTGACCCCCGCGGGCATCGACAAGGCGCTCGACCTGAAGCGTCCGATCTTCGAGCGCACGGCCTACCACGGGCACTTCGGCCGCGACGAGTTCCCCTGGGAAGCCACCGATCGGGTAGCCCAGCTGCAGGAAGCCGTCGGGGCCCACGCCGCCAGCTGACGTCGCCCGGCTGGAGTCGCCCGCAGGCTCCCCGGCACCCGGGGGGCTTCCGTTGCGTGACTTCGCGCAGGGGCTGGGGTACAAGAGGCCTGGCCCCACTTCGTCCCCCCCTTTGCTATGCGAATCTCGCTCCACCGCCCCTCCGGCGCCCCCTCGCGGGGCGGCTTCACTCTGATCGAGTTGCTCGCGGTGATGCTGATCATCGGCATCCTCGCGGCCTTCCTGCTGCCGCGCATCCCGGCGGTCTTCGACCGCGCCAACGTGACGGCCTGCAAGGCCAACATGCGCGAGATCGGCAACGGCCTGATCGAGTACCGCGCGAAGTACAAGAAGATGCCCTCGGAGCCGGGGGCCGGCTTCATCACCGCCCTGATCACCGACAAGGTCTGGGAGAACACGCCCGGGGCAGCCGAGAAGCTGACCTGCCCGGGAGTCGAGGTCGACTCCCTCGTGGGCCTGCAGGGCCTGCCCTCCGACCAGTGGTACAGCGACCGCGAGATCATCGACGGCAGCTTCTCGGCCTACGCTGGCCGGGACATGAAGGAGCACCCCTTCCGCAAGTATCCGATCAGCGGCAAGGAGGCCCTGGTGGCGGACGACAACGATCCGGACGGCAACCACCGCACGGCGACCGTGGTCCTGTGGGGCGACAACTCCGTGCGTGAGCTGGAGCTGGTGACCCTGCAGAAGGACGGCACCCTGACCGAGGAGGAGACCTACATCCCCGTCGGTCCCGAGTCGCCCGTCGACGCCTTGACCAAGCTCTCGATCGACTGATCCCGCGCGGATCGCCCCGGCCCGGCTCAGCTCCGGGCTGGATCAGCCCCGGCCCGCCTGCCGCCGGATCCATGAAGCCCCTCGCCCTGCTGCGCGCCATGCGCCCCCACCAGTGGGTCAAGAACGTCTTCGTTCTGGCCGCTCTGTTCTTCGCCCTGGGCGAGGGCGGTGGGCTCAGCAGCGTCGCCCCGGATCGGGTCTGGCGCGTGTTCCTGGCGGTGGCCGCCTTCTGCCTGGGCTCGAGCGCGATCTATCTCGTCAACGACGTGATGGACGTCGAGAGCGACCGCCAGCACCCGACCAAGCGCCACCGCCCGATCGCGGCGGGGGAGCTCGGCACAGTACCGGCCCTGGTCGTCTCGGTCCTGTGTGTGCTGGCCGCCCTGACCCTGGGCTGGCTGGCCAGCTCGACGACGGGATCCGTGGCCCCGATCGTGGCCACCTACGTGTCGATCAACTTCTTCTACAGCCTGCGCCTGAAGCACGTCGTGATCCTCGATGCCTTCTGCATCGCCAGCGGCTTCATCCTGCGCGTGGTGGCGGGCGGCATGGCCGCCGGGGCGCCGGTCTCGCACTGGTTGCTCCTGTGCACTCTGTTCTTGTCCCTGTTCCTGGCCCTCTGCAAGCGCCAGGCCGAGATCAACCTCCTGGGCGAGAACCGCGGCAGTCATCGCAAGATCCTGCTCGAGTACACCCCCGAGTTCCTGAACCAGGTCACGGTGATCGTCGCGGCCTGCGCCATCGTGTGCTACTCGCTCTACACCGTCGACGACGCGACGGCAGCCAAGTTCGGCGGCACCCAGCTCGTCTGGACCGTGCCCTTCGTGGTCTTCGGAGTCTTCCGCTATCTGCTCCTGGTCCAGACCCGGGGCGGCGGCGGTAGCCCCTCGAAGGTGCTGCTCGGGGGCGACGTGCCCTTCGTCATCAACGGACTCCTGTGGCTCGTGACAGTGGCCGGGCTGCTGTTCTTCGCCCGCGGCTGACGGGGTCGCGGCAGCCGCGCTCGAGGCCACGCCCCTATTCATCCAGGATCCGCCGGACCAGCTCGGCCCGGGCCGTACGGCGCGCGGAGACCTGCGCCGGATCGGGCGTGATCCCCGGCGGACCAGCCAGGGCGTCCCACTCGTCGAACCCACCCGCTCGGACGACGCGCAGCCAGCGCGCGAGCCCCTCTTCGGCCTCCTGTGCCTGGCGCCCGGCGGCCTGCATCGAGGTCACCAGGTAGGGCACGCCGAAGGCACCCTGACCCAGGTCCACCAGGGCCAGGGCGGCGGACAGCCGCTGGGCGTCATCACGCCGCGAGTCCGCGCAGGCGGCGCGCAGGAGCTCGAGGCTGTCCGTCGAGCCGAGTCGCCCGAGGGCGCGCAGGGCAGCGGCGGCGACCTCGCTGCGCGGGCTCGAGGTCAGCTCGGCCAGGGCCTCCTGCGCGGGCCCATGGGCCAGGCGGCCCAGGGCCTCGGCGGCCGCGGCGGCCACGTCGACGTCGCCCAGGCTGCGCACCAGGGAGGGGGCGGCGGGCTCCGCCCGGGGTCCCATCCGGCCCAGGGCCTCGGCCGCACCGTTGCGCACGCCGGGATCGGTGTCGAGCAGCGCCTCGGCCAGGTCCGTCACAGCCCAGGGGCCGAGGCGCGGAAGGATCCAGAGTGCGTCGATCCGGCGCCCCGCACCGGCCAGGTCGGCCAGGTCGGCCAGGCGCTGCCAGACCGCCAGCCGCAGGCGCGGGTCGGGGACGCGCGTGCCCAGGCGCTCGGCCTGGTTCGAGCCCCAGGTCTGCGCCAGTGCAGCGGAGGAGTCGAAGCCTTCGCGGGCGCTCGCCGCCTCGGCCAGCTCGACCGCGCGCTGGGCCAGGGGCGGACGGCCGCGGAAGGTGTCCGGGTCGAGCAGAGCCGGGATGCCGCTGTAGTTGCCGAGCCGCGCCAGGGCTCCGGCGACCTCGACGAACACGGCCAGGTCGCCCTCGTCGCGCAGACGCAGCAGCAGCCTGGGCACGCAGCCCGCCGCCGACGGGCCCAGTCCCTGGGCGGCGTGGGCGCGCAAGCGGGCGGACTCTCCGCGCTCGATGCATTGCAAGAGGTGCTCCTGCGCCCGGGGGTCGCGGCTCTCTGCCAGGCGTGACAGGGCCTCGAGGCGCTGCTCGAGGGGGCGCGCCAGGGTCGCGGCGTTGCG
>JAJFFA010000185.1 GCA_021776885.1 Planctomycetota bacterium | reverse complement strand
GAGCGCCGGCGCGCCCGCCTGGCGGCGCACGTGCCGCGCTGGGGCGAGGGTTAGTACAGCGCTACTCGTTGCTGACCGGCACGAGCGGCCGCACCCAGATGTTGCGGTAGCGCACCGGATTGCCGTGGTCCTGGAGCTGGATCGGGCCCGCGTCTCCGTGCTTGCTGTACTTGCCGACCTGGCGGTGTGCCGTCGCGCCGAGGAGCTCCATCGCATGGTGCACGGCGACTCCATTGTGCAGCACCGTCGCGCGCGCCGGGCGCGTGAGCGTGTCCCCGTCCCAGTGCGGCCCTTCGAACAGGATGTCGTAGCTCTGCCACTCCCCCGGGCCGCGGCAGACGTTCACCATCGGCGGGTACTGGCCGTAGAGCGCCGACGCCTGGCCGTCCGAGTTCGAGCCGCGTCGCTCCCAGCCCTTGCTGGAGGTGCAGGTGGTCGACCTCGCCGACTCGACGGCCTACGACAAGCACGACATCGAGGACGGCCTGATCGCCGGCATGTTCAGCGAGGAACAGCTGTACGCGGAGGTGCCGCTCTGGCGCGAGTCCTGCCTCGCGGTCGAGGCCCGCCACGCCGGCTTCCTGGCGGAAACCACGGACGCCAAGCTGCGCATCACGCGCGTGGCTGGCGAGCTCATCCGGGCCTGTATCCGCGACTTGCTGGAGGCCACCTGGCAGCGCCTGCAGGAAGCCGATCTCGCCTCCGCGGACGAGGTCCGCGACCACGACCGCATGCTCGTCGGCCACGGCCCCGAGATGAAGCAGAAGGTGGGCGAGCTGCAACGCTTCCTGCACCAGCACTTCTACCGCCACGAGCACCTGCGGCGCTTCGAGCGCTACGCGGACAGGGTGCTGACGGCGCTCTTCGACTGCTTCCTGGCCCAGCCGGAAGAGCTGGCCCCGTGGTACCGCTCGTGGGCCGACGAGGTCGGCCTCGAGCGCGCGATTTGCGACTACCTGGCGGGCATGACCGACCGCTTCGCCGAACAGGAGTACGAGCGCCTCGTCGACTAGTCCTGGAATAAGCGCTGAGCTACTCGAGATCGCCCGGGGGTACGGCATTCGCGGCCGTTCGAGCCGCCCCGCAATGCTCACCAGACTACGGCCAGGCTCCGCTTGCGGAACGCCCCGTACGACCACGCCTACCGCCCCCCCGAACGATCTCGAGCAGCTCAGCGCTTATTCCAGGACTAGTGGTGTGATGCAGTCTTGTGGGGCATATCGATCGGCCCCTACGGTCGCGTTGCGGCGTTGAGCCTTCTCCGAGACTTCTTCAGCGCGAGCTGAAAGCGGGCGTCTGGAAGTGCAGCGCGGTCCCGTTGCCCACGGGTGCCCCCGCCGCGGGGGAGCCGTCCGGAAGCCGCACCACGCCTGCGACGGTCGCGCCGCGCGGGCACTCGAGGACCAGGGGCTCGTCCGCGTCCGCCGCTGACGTCTGCGCGTCGGCCGAGTGTGCCCTGGAAGGCGCGTATCCGGGCGCAAACGCCAGCCACTTCCAGCGACTGTCCGGTCGGCTGAGCGCCGGGGCCTACCAGCTCCAGCCCAGGGACAGCAGGAGCTCGTCCCCGCTGCCGACCCCGACGCCCAGGTCGGGCCCGTCGTGGGAGTCGAGCCCCAGGAACGCGTCGTAGATGAAGTCCGTGACGAGGTTGCCGATCGCGGCGCCGAAGAAGACGTCGCTCGGGAAGTGCTCGCCCGCCTCGACCCGCGCCCAGGCGGTGCCCGTGGCGAGGGTGTAGAGCCCGGCCGTGCCGGCCTTGCGCCAGCCCGAGCCCATCTCGATCGAGCGCAGGTGCTGGGCTGCGAGGTTGGCCGAGGCGAAGGCGCCCGTCGAGTGTCCGGAGGGAAAGCTGCGGTCGTCGCGGTCGTTCGGTCGCCGACGGTTGGAGACGTCCTTGAGGTTCGAGGTCGCCATGCCCGCGAGCTCGTCCGCGGCCAGGACGACCGCGAGTCCCTTGGCCTTGGACCCGGCCCAGGCGCCGGCTCCCTCGCCGCTCGGCGTAAGCACGGCCGTCACGATCGATGCGCCGTACAGGATCGCGGAGAAATCGTCGGAGCGGTCGGCGGCGCGCCGCGGCTTGCCGTAGAGCGGCGTCTCGCGCCGCGCCCAGCGCGAGATGTCCCGATCGAGGTCGCCCGCGGCCAGGACGGCGCCGAGGCCGGCGGGGACCCAGGTCAGGGGGTCGACGACGGCGCGCTTCAGGGCGCGCCCGAGCCGCGCGCGGCCGGGCAGCAAGGTCGCGTCCTGACCCCAGCGCCGGCCATTGGGCAGGGTGCCGCAGGACCCCAGGCAGAGCAGGAGGGCCAGGGAGCCCGCGCCGCGGCGCGACAGGAGGAACTTCGACATGGTGGGCACGTAAGGTCCCGGCGGGGATTCTTCACGGGTGGACGGCGAATCCGCTCACTCGCCGATGATCTTGATCAGCACGCGCTTGCGCCGCCGGCTCCCAAGTCCCGAAGTCGAGGCCGCCCTGGGTCACCGCGACGACCACCTCGCGGCCCATGAACTGGCGCTTCACATGGGCGGATAGATGGGATGAGAAGGCCAGCCTCGTGTGCTGCCGCATGCCACCACGACGCAGCGAGCAGCGCAACGTAACGAACAAACTCCAGGAAACACCTATGCCGAAATCAAAAGCTTCGCGTCCCTGCGAACCAGCGCCAGACAAGAACCCGGCGCTCGCTACCAGAGCCAGAGGACGGCAGGCCTCTCGTGCAGGGGGGAGTGCTAGGGGCAGCGAGCGACCTCATGCCACCCAGGCACTCGTTGCCGAGCAAGAACGGCGCGCCGAGGGGCGCTGAGAACGTAGTCAAGTCCCCGCTCCTCTCGGGGAGGGGGGCTTTCAACTTCGTGGGGGCCTGGTCTCCAGGCAACCTAGACCGGATTGGCCCTGGCCGCGCCCGCCGGCGCGCTGGTCACGGGACCAACCAACCCGCCAGCGCGGCCGCTGCCAGCGCGAGCAAGAGCGCCAGCAGCCACCTGCCGCGGCCTGCCCCCGCGGCC
>JAJFFA010000184.1 GCA_021776885.1 Planctomycetota bacterium | reverse complement strand
GTCAGGCCTAGGACACCAGGTTTTCATCCTGGCGACAGGGGTTCAAATCCCCTCGGGGTCACCACTCTTCGCGCCCGTTTGTCCCTCATGGGCAAGCGCGTAGGACGCGTCCTCGACCGAGCTGGACCCTTGCCTCTGCGGAGGTCAGTCGGCGTCGTAGGCGATGACCGAGATGTCGGCGTAGCTGCCGTCGACGGCCAGCGACGTGAAGCCGGAGACGTACACACGCTGGCTGTCGGGGGACACGGCCAGGCCGTTCCCGAAGCTCGCGTGGCGGCTCCAGAGGGCGCTCCACGAGCGCGTCCCCGTCGCCGCGTCGTAGGCCAGGGTGACGTAGTGGCCGACGTCGTTGTTCGCCTCGATGCGGCCGTAGCCGGCCAGGTACACGGCTCCGCCGTCTGGCGCGACCTCGAGCACCGGGAACCAGTTCGACATCCCCGGCTCGTAGCGGTCGTGCCACAGCCGGGTCCCCGTCGCGACGTCGTAGGCCACGACGATGTAGTCGAACCACATGGCGGGGTTCGTGAGCGACGTGCTGTAGCCCGCCACGTAGGCGCGCGTGCCGTCGGGTGAGAGGCGCAGCGGGCCGTTGAACCAGGTGCTGTCGAAGCTGGTCTTGCCGTAGCCGCCGCGCTGGAAGTTCAGCCAGCGCTGCGCGCCCGAGCTCGCGTCGTAGGCGATCGTCATCAGCTCGAAGTCCTGCGACGTCGCCGCCGGCGCGCCGCCGGTGGCCGCCACGATGGAGTTGCCGTCGGCCGATACGGCCAGGTCCGCCCAGGGGTTTCCGATCACGTCCGGGCCGGTGTCCGTCTGCCACGCGAGCGAGCCGCTGCCAGCGTCGTAGGCCAGCAGGAAGGGCGTCTTGGCGCGCAGGACGGTCGAGGGCGGGATCACCCCCAGGTAGGTGCCCCCGACGTAGACGCGCGAGCCGTCCGGGCTGGTCGCGAGGCTCGAGGCGCTCGAGCCTTCGGGCATCGGGCTCGCGTGGCGCTGACTCCACAGTGTCGCGCCGCTCGACGCGTCGTAGGCGATGGTCAGGGCCTCGGCGCCGGCGCTCGATTGGGCGCCTCCGGTGATGAATACGCGTGTCCCATCGCTCTCGATGTCGCGGACCGAGACGCCCTGGGACCAGGCGGGGAGGTCTTCCCGCGACCACTGGGTCGCACCACTCACGGCGTCGAAGGCGACCGTGATCGCTGCGCCGTTGCTGGCCGCGAGCGTGGGGTGCAGCCCGCCGGTCACGAAGACCTGGCTACCGTCGGGGCTGACCGTGAGCGCCACGGCGTAGGCGTAGCGGCGGGAGCTCGGCCCGCGGACGCGCTGCACCCAGCGCAACGAGCCGCTCCCCGCGTAATGCGCCAGCAGCACGAGGTCGTAGTCGAGGTCCGGCCCGTACCTGCCGTCGCTGGTTCCCAGGGTATACACCGTGTCACCCTGGGGCCTGGTGGCGGTCACGCGGCCGTGCGTGAGCAAGCCACCAGGTGCGTCGGGCCCGTCGGCTCCGCTGTCATAGGGCGGCGAGGTCCACGTGGGGCAGCGGTCGTTCACGAGCGGGAGCTCGATGCAACTCTTCGAGACATGCGGCGGCGGCGGCGGGTCGGGTGGCCCCGGCACGCCGCAGGGGCCATCCCAGATGGTGCACGGGTCGGGCAGCACCACGTCGGTCATGGCCGGACCCAACGCATTCGTTCCGAGGAACAGGGTGCCGCGCGGCTCACGCTCGGGCGCGCTGGCCCCGCCTCCCGGGGCGGGCTGCTGCGCGTGCAGCGGGAGGGATGAAACGAGGAGCACGAGTGCGACGCTCGGGATCGACAGACCCGGGGCCGCGCCGGCGAAGGTGCGATTGCTCTGCATGGGTTCTGGGAGGGAGAGAGGAAGAAGCCAGCTGAGAGCCGACGACCACGGTACTCGACGTCGCCGTGTGCGCAAGGCTTCCCGGCGGACAGAAGGCTCAACGCACCTCGAATGCGGCGGAGTGGCAGGGATGGCGCGCGAACGGCGCGCAGGTGTGCGCGGCGGTGTGCGCGCCGCCGCGCTCCGGAGCGCGGGGACTTCAGGGAGCGGGGTACGCTGGCCTGCCCGTCAGGCGCGTGTCGTCGACCTGTTTGCCGAGCGTGAAGTGGTAGAGGCTCTGCAGGGCCCTCGATCGGAGTCCGAGGATCGAGTGCATGGGGTCGTCGAGGTAGCAGCCGATGCCCGTGGACCGGAGCCCGACCGCCTCGGCCTCCAGGTAGAGCACCTGGCCCAGGGCGCCCGCTTCCCAGAAGAGCCGGGGGTAGAACCACGCGCCGTGCTCGTCGAGCGAGCGATCGAACTCGGCGATCATGCCCAGGCTGAAGGCGCCGTCGCCTGCGATCGCCTGGCCGCAAGAGACCGAGGTCGCCTGGCTGCGCAGGTCTCTGGGCAGCAGCAGCGAGAGGGGCAGCGGGTCCGGCTTTCCTTCGGCGGGTGTCCACAAGAACTCTTCGCGGCAGGCGGTGCGCACGGCCTGCGCGCTGGTGGCGTCACGTTGCAACCAGTACAGGCCCGGGGTCAGTCCCTCGACGCGGTGCACGAACACGGCCAGGTGCAGGCGTGGACTCCACGGGAACTGGGCGAAGGGCACACGCCCGGCGCGTGGCATGCAGCTCTCGAGGATGCGGAAGAAGGTCGCCGCGGGCAGGCCCGTCCGAGCGTCGAAGGCGAGGCCACTGCGCCGCCGACGAACGACGTCACGCAGGCCGTTCAGACCCCTCTCCACGGGTTCGGCCCCGCCGGCGCGCGGCCAGGGCGGCAGGAGCGCTGCGCCCGCCGGCTTGCACACGGCCTCGGCCGTGATCTCGATCGCATCCCACTCGACGTGATCCGGCGAGAGGTCGTTGGGGGTCCCCGACCAGGGCAGGTCGTCGAAGCGCGCGAACGGCGCGGCTGCGAGCCGCGGCTCGGCGTCGGTGGGGCCAAGGCTGACGAGGCAGTCGGGGTACTCGGCCTCGGGGCTCGGATGGCTGGCCGGATCCGCGAGCCCGATCAAGCGCCCGATGTCGCGCGTGCCGATGTCCTGCACCAGGCGCGCGCGCCAACCGAGGCCGGCTGCGCCGATCGCGAGCGCCGCCAGGGCATGCCCGACGTCGTGCTGGCAGTAGCGGAACGCTCGCTCGCCGTACTTCCAGGCCTCACGCCAGTGGATGGAGCTCAGGGCGACGAGGAGACTGCCCGGCGGCAGATCCAGCGCTTGCCAGAGCTCGGCAGGGAGTGCGGCGCGACGCTCGAGCAGGTGCTCGCGCGGCGCGTAGTGGTAGACGCCGGCGCTGCCGCCGAGTCCGTCCATGGGCGGCAGCAGCAGGTAGCCCTCGGTCGGGTGCAGGTTCCCGCTGGAGGGATTCACGCGCAGAGCCCAGCGCGACTCCCCGGCTTCCTTCCAGGCGGAGATCGCCAGGCTGTCGTAGAGCAGGCGCGAGAGGCCGCTGGCGTCGAGCGGCGCCGGCGGCAGGAGTCCCTCGATCAGCGCCTCGCCGTAGTCCGGTCCCGCATCGCTCTCGGGAAGCGCCAGGCGCGAGGTCGGC
>JAJFFA010000183.1 GCA_021776885.1 Planctomycetota bacterium | reverse complement strand
CGGCGCCAGTCCGTCTGTCGCCCCCGCGCGGCCGGCCTTCGACGTCGAGCGCCTGCGCGCCGACTTCCCGGCCCTCGAGCAGAAGATCGACGGGCATCCCCTGGTCTACCTCGACAACGCCGCCACCTCCCAGAAGCCCCTGGCGGTGCTCGACGCCATGGATCACTTCTATCGCGTCGACTGCGCCAACGTGCACCGCGGCGTGCACCGGCTGAGCATGCGCGCGACCGAGTCCTACGAGGGGGCGCGGCGCTCCCTGGTGCGCTTCCTGAACGCGGACAGCGTGCGCGAGATGGTCTTCGTGCGCGGGACGACCGAGGGCATCAATCTCGTCGCCCAGGCCTGGGCCCGCCCGCGCCTCGGCGCCGGGGACGAGATCGTCGTCAGCCACCTCGAGCACCACTCGAACATCGTGCCCTGGCAGATGCTCTGCCAGCAGACCGGCGCCGTGCTGCGCGTCGCCCCCATCGACGACACGGGCGACGTCGACATCGACGCCCTCGAGGCCCTGATCGGCGCGCGCACCAGGATCGTCGCGGTCGGCCACGTCTCCAACGCCCTGGGCACCGTCCTGCCCGTGCGCCGCATCGCCGACGCGGCCCACGCCGCGGGGGCCATCCTGGTGGTCGACGGCGCCCAGGCGGCGCCCCACGTCGCGGTCGACGTGAAGGCCCTCGACGCGGACTTCTACGCCGTCTCCGGCCACAAGATGTACGGCCCCACCGGGATCGGCGTCCTGTACGGCAAGGAAGAGCGCTTGCTCGAGACCGAGCCCTGGATGGGCGGCGGCGACATGATCCTGTCCGTCTCCTTCGACGGCACGACCTACAACGAGCTGCCCTACAAGTTCGAGGCGGGCACGCCCGACATCGCCGGCGGCATCGGCCTGGGCGCGGCCGCCGAGTACCTGATGGGCATCGACTTCGAGGCCGCCCTGGCCCACGAGGACGAGGTCCTGGCCTACGCCTCGGCCGAGCTGGACGCCCTGCCCGGCGTGCGCCTGATCGGAACCGCGCCGCACAAGGTGGCGGTGCAGTCGTTCCTGCTCGAGGGCATCCACCCCCACGACGTGGGCACGGTGCTCGACGCCGAGGGCGTGGCCGTGCGCACCGGCCACCACTGCGCCGAGCCGGTGATGAAGCGCTTCGACGTGGCCGCCACCGTGCGCGCCTCCTTCGGCCTCTACAACACCAAGGCCGAGGTCGACGCCCTCATTCAGGGCCTGAAGAAGGTCCAGGAGCTGTTCGGATGAGCCTCTCCGAGCTGTACCAGGAGGTGATCTTGCACCATAGCAAGTCGCCCCGGAACTTCGGGCCCCTGGAGGGCGCGACGCACCTGGCCCACGGCCACAACCCGCTCTGCGGGGACAAGCTGACCCTCTACCTGAGCCTGCAGGACGGCGTCGTCCATGACGTCAAGTTCGAGGGCGAGGGCTGCGCCATCTCGACGGCCTCGGCCTCGGTGATGACCGACATCCTCAAGGGCAAGAGCGAGCTCGAGGCCCGCGCCCTGTTCCAGGCCTTCCTGCACCTGACCACCGGCGAGGGCGAGGGCCCCGGGGCGGACTCACCCGACCTCGGCAAGCTCCAGGTCTTCGCCGGGGTGCGCGAGTTCCCCGTGCGCGTCAAGTGCGCGATGCTCGCCTGGCGTACCCTCGAGTCCGCCCTGGCCGACGCTGAAACGACCGTCTCCACCGAGTGAACCGAAACATGCACGACGAGAACCTGACCGACGACGACTCCGGCGAACAGAGCTTCGCCCCCGGATCCCCCGAGGCCAGCGCGCCGAAGGTCGATCCGAATGCGCCCTTGCCCGAGCGCGTGGTGGCGACCCTGAAGACGATCTACGACCCGGAAATTCCGGTCGACATCTACGAGCTGGGCCTGATCTACCGCTCCGACGTGGACGAGGCCGGCGTGGTCGACCTGGTCATGACCCTGACCTCCCCCACCTGCCCGGTCGCGGGCAGCCTGCCCGGCGAGGTGGAGCAGAAGGTGCGCCGCGTCGAGGGGGTCTCGGACGTCAAGTTCGAGCTGACCTGGGACCCGCCCTGGGACCCGGAGAAGATGAGCGAAGCGGCCAAGCTGACTCTGGGCATGATCTAGCCATGCCCTCGGCCCCCGCTCCGCCTGCGGACACGGGGCAGCTCTCCGCTTTCCTGGCGACGACTGCGCTCTTCCGCGACGTGTCCGAGGCTGCACGCCTGGCCTTCGCCGCGGTCTTCGATCACACCCGCATCCCGGGCGGCGGCTCCCTGGAGTGCCGTAGCGCCGACGAGGAGGCCCTCTTCGTCGTGCGTCGCGGCCGGGTGCGCGTCGAGACTCGCGAAGACCACGGCTCCGTCTCCAAGCTCGAGATTCGCCGCGGCGGCTTCTTCGGCGAGCTGGCGTTGCTGGGCGATGGGGAGCGCCAGCTGTCTGCCTTCGCCGTCCGCGACTCGGAGCTCCTCTCCCTGTCGAAGAAGGCGCTGCACGAGGTCTGCGTGGCGAACCCCGAGGCCCTGTGGACCATGGCGCGGGTGCTGATCGGGCACGTCGGGAACCTGCTGCACGGCCAGCCCCGCGACGACGCGATCGCCAACCTGGCCTACATCCCGGCCCACGATGCTCCCCAGCTAGGCCAGGCGGGTGCCGAGCTCTTCGAGGCCTTGACCCGCGTCTGCAGCAGCGCGAGCTGCGTGGATGCCGAGCGCGTCGCGGCCGCCCTGGGCTCAGGCGCCCTCGAGGTCGAGTGGGACGACCCGCGCAACGCGGACGTGCTGGCCTGGCTCGACGCGCGCGAGCAGGAGAGCGCGGTGGTCCTCTACAAGGGCTCACCCAAGCGCGAGCCGTGGACGTCTCGCTGCCTGCGTCAGGCGGACCGCATCCTGGTCGCGGCCACCCCCGACACGCTGCCCGACTTCGAGAGCATGCGCCGCTCCCACGTCTTCTCCGACCGCTGCACCCTCTCGGAGGTGCGCGTCGAGGTGCTGCTGGTGCACCCCGCCGAGGCCGAGTTGCCCCGCGGCGCAGGCGCCTGGCTCGACCACCCGGAGACCCAGCGCCTGTACCACGTGCGCCT
>JAJFFA010000182.1 GCA_021776885.1 Planctomycetota bacterium | reverse complement strand
ACTTCGGCATCGCCCGACCGGACGCAGAGACACGCGGCACGCAGCCCGGGGAGGAGCCCTTGACGCGCACGGGGCATCGCCTCTTCACGCCCGAGTACGCCAGCCCGGAGCAGGTGCTGGGCGAGACCGCGACCCCGCGCAGCGACATCTTCTCCCTGGGTGTCGTGCTCTACGTCTTCCTCACCGGGCGTGGCCCCTGGCCAGCCGGCGCGCGGGTCCACGAGCTGGAGCTCGCGATCTGCGAAGAAGAGCCCGCACCCCCCAGCCGGCGCGTCGCCGGAACGACCCGCAGCCGTATCGCCGGTGACCTCGATGCCGTGGTGCTGCAGTGCCTGGCCAAGCGGCCAGAGCGGCGCTACGCCTCCGTCACGGAGCTGTGCGCCGACCTCGAGCGGTACCTCGCGGGACGACCGATCCAGGCCCGACGCACCGGGCCCCTGGGGCGCGTGCTGCGCCTCGCGCGGCGCAACCCGGCCTACCCGATCGGGATCACCCTGCTCGTCGCAGCCCTGATCGCCGGGGGCGTCGCCTGGAGCTCCACGCGGCGCGCGGAGGGTCGGCGCGCGGAGCTCTCGACCGCGGTCGCCGACCGGATCGTGAACTCGCGCTCCTTCTGGGCAGAAGGAGAGCGCGACCAGGCGCAGGCCGAGCTCGAGGCCGCCCTGCTCGCCCTGGGCGAGCTGCCGCACGAGCCGGCCCTCGAGGCGGCGGTCCGCGCCCAGCAGGCCGTCTACGCGGGCATGCTGCGCGAGTGGAGCGCCAGCCTGGAGCACGCGAGTCGCGCCGACGACCTGCTGGAGCAAGTGCGCGACCCCGACCCGCAGGTCAGGGCCCGGGTGCTCAACATCCGCGCCCAGGCGCTCTACAACACGGCCCCGGGGGACGCCAGCCTCGACGCGGCACAGGTGGCGGTGGGGTTTGCCAGCGCGCGGCTCTCCACGGGCCACGTCCTGCGTGTCGACGCCCTGCTCGGCCTGGCCGACGAGCTGCGCCGTATGGGCAGCACCGAGGACGCCCTCGGTGTCCTCGACGAGGCCCTGCAGGAGACCCGCGAGCGCGACCCGAAGGCCGAGACGATCAGCCGGCTGCTGAACGATCAGGGCGTGATGCTGGCCAGCCTCGGGCGCTACGAGGAGGCGCTGGAGCGCTACCGCGAGGCCCTGGAGACCCTCGCCTGGCACCGCGGCGAGGGGCACATCGCCTTCCCGCGGATACGCCTGAACCTGGGCCCGACCCTGATCTTCCTGGGTCGCTACGAAGAGGCGCGCGAGGAGCTCGAGCGCGCCCTGGCCGTGGCCCGCGAGCTCGAGCTGGAGCTGGTCACGGGCGCGAGTCAGCACTTCCTCGGGCGCGTCCACAACGCCCTCGGGAACCTCGAAGCGGCCGAGGAAGCGGCGCGCGAGGCCCTCGACCTGCGCGAGCGCAACGACATGGGCATGCACACCGACCGCTCGCGCTGCCTGCTCGGGATCGTGCTCGCACGTCAGGGGAGAGCGGAGGAGGCCCGCGCCCTCCTGACCCCGCTCCTCTCCAACCCGCGCCCGGGTTGGTTCCTGCCGGAGATGGAGAGCGAGGCGCGGGCGCAGCTGGAGGAGCTCGGGCCGGACTAGGACCGCCGGGCCAAGAAATTGACGCCAGTGCGTGTCGGGCGCGGAGCGCCTTCGGCACGGGGAGGAGAGTGCCCCCGCCCGAGGGGTATTGAGCCCAACCCCGAGCCCACCCACGCGCCGTGCGACACTCCAACCACCTCCCGCTCCTCGTCACCCTGCTCCTCGTCCTCGGCCTCGGTGTGATCCTCGCCTGCCGGCGCGACCGCGAAGCCGGCTCCCGTGCCCCCCTCTTCACGGTCGTGGACCAGGCCGGCATCGAGCCCGCAGCACCGGCGCGGCTCTCGACCCGCCCGGACAAGGCGCGCGCCAGCGTCGAGCCGCGGGCAGACGCCACGCGCTGGATCGAGGGTCGCGTCGCCCTCCCCCCGGGTAGCCTGCCCGATGCGTCCCTGTGCGTCGTCGCCCTGGGCGCAGCGCTGCCCGACGCCGCGGGGACCGAGGCCGAGCTCGCGCGCAGCTGGGAGCGCCACGCGCTCCTGGCCCGCACGGGCGTCGCCCCGGATGGCTCCTTCCGCCTGGCCCTGCCGAGCACCGACTTCGCGCAGGTGCAGCTCGACCTGGACGGGCGCTTCCTGTTCCTCCAGGCCCCGCTGCCCGTCGCGGAGGGCGGGAACCACGTCGTCCTCGAGCCGCAGCTCGGGGGCGCCCTGCGCGGCAAGCTGCTCCTGCCCCCTGGCGCGGACCAGCGCCCCGCGCTCGTGCACGTCGGTACCTACGGCATGGACTACCAGGGCTCGAGCCAGTCGCGCGCCGTCACCCTCGAGGGCGGCCTCGACTTCGAGCTGCGCGCCCTCCAGCCCGACCTGCGCTACACCCTCTGGGCCATGTCCGACCGGCACCCCGGTGCCCGGGCCAGCCGCGAGGTCCGCGTCCAGGCGGGCGAGTCCGCCGAGGCCAACCTGACCCTGACCCGCGGCGCCCGCGTGCGCGGTGTGGTCCAGGACGCCTCCGCTGCCCCCATCGCCGGCGTCGAGGTGCGCGCTGATGCGGGCGCGATGTACAGCTTGCCCCTGACCGCCGGCCAGACGTACACCGACGCCGAGGGACGCTTCGAGCTGCGCGGGCTGGTCGCCCGACCCCAGACCCTTTCTGCCCGGCTCGATGGCTACCTCGAGGGCAGGAGCACGGAGCTCGACCTGCAGGAGGGTGGCGCCGAGGAAGACCTGGTCATCGTGCTCGACGAGGGCCTGGTCCTTGCGGGTGTCCTGCGCATGCCCGACGGCAGCCCCGCCGAGGATGCGCGCATCAGCCTCGTGCCCTTCGACCCGAGTCACGCGTGGGAGCTGATCGAGCGCTCGCGCTCCAGCGCGGGCGCGGCGCGCAGCGCCCCGGACGGGACCTTCCGCATCGAGAGCCTGCACCCGGGGGAGTACTCGCTCTACGCGTCCCGCGAAGGGCCGGAGGGGGTCGCGTTGAGCGCGCGGGCCACGGGCCTCGCGGCCGGCGACCCGGACCTCGACCTCAGCCTCTCCCCCTGCGTGACGTACGCCGGGCGCGTGGTCGATGACGCCGGTGCCCCCGTCGATGCCTTCGAGGTCGAGGCCCGTCGCGCGGACTGGCCGCGCTGGATGGAGGGGCCCTCGGCCGAGGTCAGCGCGCGCTTCGACGGCGCGGCCGGGCGCTTCGACCTCTCCACGCTCGACGCCGGCACCTGGGAGGTCTCGATCGAGGCCGCCGGACACCTGTGGAGCGGCCAGCGCGAGGTCGTCGTTCCCGCCGTCGATGGCGAGCCCTTCGTCCTGACGCGCACGGCGCGCCTCAGCGGTACGGTGCTCGACCCGAACGGTGAACCCGTGGTCGGCGCCGAGGTGCGCGCCTCCCTCGACTCCCAGGGCGGGCGAAGCGCTGTGACCGAGACCGACGCGCAGGGGCGCTTCGAGCTCGACTCCGTGGGGCCCGGAGCCCTGAGCCTCGAGGCCAGCTCGGACGACTGGGCCCCGAGCCGGAGCGGGCATCTCGACAGCGAGCCCGGGAGCGAACACCGCGACTGGACCCTGCACCTGACCCGCGGCGGGGCCGTGGGTGGAGTCGTCTTCGACTCCGCTGGCGTGCCTGATGTCGGGCGCAGCATCGGCGTGCAGTCGCAGTTCGGCGACGTGCGCGAGGCGTTCAGCGACGACAGCGGCAGCTTCCTCGTCGAGCACCTCGCCCCCGGCGTCTACCAGGTGATCGCGATGCCGGACGAAGCCGTCTGGGCCTCCGCCGATCCGGAGAGCCAGGACCTGGGCGCCATGTGGAACGAGCTGCGCATGGCCATGGCGACGGTCGTCGACGGGGAGACGGCGCAGGTCGTCCTCGGCGCCCCGCCCCGCGCCCCGGTCGTGGTGCACGGGCGCATCACCCGCGGCGGCGACCCGGTGTCCGGCGCCGGACTCTTCGCCCTGGCCGAGGGCGGCCGCATGCTCGAGACCCTGCGCGCGGACAGTGCCGACGCGCTGGGCTACTTCGAGCTCGAGCTCGACGAGCCCGGCGACTACACCTTCGTGATCCTGGGCTCGGACCAGGTCGAGCGCGAGGCGGACTTCCCGGTGACGATCCCCGCGGTCGAGCGGCAGCGCCTCGACCTCGCCCTCCCGGCCGGCTCGATCCGCGGGCGCGTCAACGCCCCGGACGGAGGGCCCGCCGAGCAGGGCATGGTCTGGGCTCGGCGCGAGGACGGGACGAGCGAACTCTCGGCCTTGATGGCCCCGATCGGGGTCTCCCTGGAGGCCGACGGTCGCTTCGCGATCGAGGGCCTGCACCCCGGGCACTACACCCTCTCGGCCAGCGCAGGCAGCGGGGCCTGGGCCACGCGCCACGGAGTGCTCGTCGCCCAGGACCGAGCGACCGAAGGCATCGGCCTGTCCCTGGTCCCCACGGGGCGCCTGGTGGGCACGCTCGTCGATGCCCAGGGGGCGGGGGTGGAGGACGCGGTGGTCCACCTGCGCGACGGGGACGGCCGGCCCCTCTACCGCCTCAGCGGGCAATCGGATCACAGGGGTGCCTTCGAGATCGAGGGCGTGCCCATCGGCGAGGTCCTGGTCAGTGCACGCACGAGCCAGGGCGTGTCCCCCTCCGCCCTGGCCGTCGTCACGCCGGAAGGGGAGGCGCGCGTGAGCCTCGAACTGGGTCCCGGAGTGCTGCTGCGGGTGGTCCTCGCGGACGCGGACGGGCTGCCCCTGCGCGCCAGCGTGCGCGTGCAGGACGGGGCGGGCCACGACCACGCCGGCTGCACGACGCGGGACGAGCTCGAGGACTTCGCGACCCATGGGCTGACCCAGCGCGAGCGGCGTGTCGGCCCCGTGCCGCCGGGGCCCTACCGCGTGCAGGCGCGCAGCGCGGACGGGCGCAGCGCCGAGCTGGACATCGTCCTCGACGGGCTGACGGGCGAGCGGCGCATCGAGCTGCGGCTCGCCGACTGAGTCCGGCTTCTTGCGAATTCGTGCCGGAATCGTGTCGGCCACGCGGCGCGGTCGGCACGCAAGACCGTGGAGCCGAAAGGCTCGAGCGCAGGACGTCATCGGGACGCTCCCCTCGCGCGTCCCGATGACCCCCCAACCCCCTCGATACCATGTTTCCCATCCTGACCATCCTCGGCGGCTTGATCGTCGCCTCGCCCCTGATCGTCGCCAAGAAGCCCAACGCCAGGCAGCTGTTCGCGCGCATCGCCCCCTACCAGGGCATGCTCGGTGTCGGCGTCCTCGCCCTGGGAGTCCTCTGGCTCGTGCGCTGGCTGCCGCACATCGGCATGTCGTTCTCGAGCCTCGACGGCGCGCTCGTCCTGGCCATGATCGTGGCCAACCTCCTGCTCGGCTTCCTCCTGGGCTTCGGCCTGCTGAGCGGCCTGCTGGCCAGGAACCCCAGCGCCAAGCAGAAGAGCGAGGCCTTGATCGCGAAGCTCACCAGCGTGCAGATCCCCCTCGGCATGGGCGCCGTGGGACTGGGGGTGGCTTCGTTCGTGATCTAGCAGGCCGTGTTCGTCTCGTTCCAGGACGGACTGGCTCGACATCCGAGCCAGTCCGTTCGCTTCAATCCTCGGCCAGGCGCTCGCGCAACCAGGCCGCCGCGGCCCGCCAGCCGCGCTCGACCGTGCGGGTCGAGACCTCGAGTAGCGCTGCGATCTCCGCCACCTCGAGGCCGCCAAACCAGCGCAGCTCCACGATGCGCGCGTTCTTCGGGTCGATCGCTGCGAACTGCTCCAGAGCGTCGTCCAGGGCGAGCAAGTTCTCCGGGCGTTCATCCAGAGCGCTGGGCACCTCGAACAGGGTGACGCGCTGGGCACCTCCACCGCGCTTCTGGGCCACGCGCGAGCGGGCGTGCTCCATCAGCACGCGGCGCATGGCGGTGGAGGCGATGGCCAGGAAGTGGCTGCGTGCCTCCCAGTTCTGGTCGCGCTGATCGATCAGGCGCAGATAAGCCTCGTTGACCAGGGCGGTGGGCTGCAGCGTGTGGTCCGGGCGCTCGCGTGCGAGGTGGCGTGCGGCGAGGGCACGCAGCTCGTCCTGCACGCCGGCTATCAGCCCCGGGAGGGCAGCGTCGTCCCCACCGCGCAGGTTGGCCAGGAGGCGTGTCACGCTGTCGGACATGCCCTCTATTAGACTCGACGCGCGGGCGAGCGGGTGCCCCCGGGCCCGTTCAGCGGACCGGACGGATACCCTTCGAGGCTCGAGCCGCCCCGACCTGCGGAACGACGGGAGGGCTCGCGCCGGCCCCAGGCTCACCCGCCGCTCTCACGACCTTGGTCACGAAGGGTGAGGTCATGGCACGCAGCAGCGCGCTGTAGTTGAGCTGGAACCTGACCTCGGCTCCGACGGGCAGGCGGCACGCGCCGGGGTCCATGAAGAGGTGATCGCTGCTGGCCCCCAGGACCTCGAGTCCGTGGGGTGGGTACAGACCCTCGGGGTCGGTGTCCTGACGCCCGAGGGAGAGGATCGTCTGCCAGACAGGGCCTCGATCGACCGCCGCGGGTACCTCGCCGAACGCGGACTGTGCGAGCTTGCCCCGGGGCAGGGATGGCTTGAGCTTGGCCTCGATCACCTCGGCGCAGAGGGTGATGGCGTCGGTGTGCAGCCCCTCGAGCGCTTGGCGCAAGAGCGGCTCGCGGCCGAGCAGCAGCGCTTCACCCAGGCGCAGATCGTTGATGCGTCCACTGCTGGCCGAGCTCAGCGCCCAGGGCAGGTTGGCGGAGTTGCCACCGGAGACGATCTCGAGCTCGACGCCGAAGGTGGCCTCGATCGAATCGGCCAGGGCGGACAGCTCGGCCATGTTCTCGGGCCCGGGCACGACTCCGCTGCGGCAGGCCAGGTTGGTCCCGATGCCCCGCAGCCTGAGGTTCGGAAGGCGCAGGGTCTCGCGCACCGTGGTCTCGAGGTCGCCCGGAAGGATCCCCTCGCGCAGATCCCCTAGCTCGACCATGAGCACGACCCCATGGGTCACCCCGGCCCGCTTGGCGGCCGACGAGAGCGCGCAGAGGACGTCGAGCTCGGTGTTGAAGCTCGTATCCGCATGCTCCACGACCCGCTCCACCTGGCTGAGCATCGGAGTGCGAATGAGCGACATCGACGCCGGGACCCGCGCGCGACGCAGGCCTTCGATGTTCTCGATGCGCGAGTCGCCCAGCCGCTTCACTCCACCACGCAGCAACGCGCGGGCGAGCTCGGCTGAGCCGAGCGCCGCCTTCGTGACGCCCGTGACCGAGATCCCGCGCAGGGAGAGCTGGTCGACGAGGGTGCGGGCGTTGTGCTGGACCTTGTCGAGGTCGATCTCCAGGCGCGGCGCGCTCATCGCGTGCTTGCGGTCAGCCTCGATCGAAGTGCAGGGAACGCGGCCAGGACCATGTCCGCCAGTCGTTCGGGCGGTCGGGTCAGGGCGTCGGTAACGGGGATGCCGAGCTCGTGCTCGTAGCGCTCGATGGCTGCGCCGACCTCGACGTCGGTCATGTGCTCGTGGTTCAGCGCCATCCCGATCACGCGCGTGTCCGCGAAGGTCTCGATGAGCTTGATCTCGCTCGCGGGCGTCGGCATGGCCATGCCCGGGAAGTCGCAGCGATGCAGCCGGCCCGGCGCGTGCTGCAGCACGACGGCGTCGGGGCAGCTGCCGCGCAGGATGAAAGACGAGGTCGAGTAGGCCGGGTGACTCAGCGCGCCCTGTCCCTCGATGACGATCACGTCGGGATCCTCACCGAAGTACGCCTCGAGCAAGGTCGCCTCGAGCTCGCCCGCGCAGAACTGCGACGGGACGGCGTCGAGGGCAATGCCGTAGCGCGCCCCTTGCATCAAACCGGTCTGGCCGGTCCCGACCATCACCGCCCTCAGGCCCATGGCCTCGAGGGTGCGAGCCAGGACCGTGGCGGTCGTGCGCTTGCCGATCGCGCAGTCGGTCCCGAGAACGGCGATGCGCGGACAGGCGATGTCGGCGATGCTGCCACTGAAGATGCGCAGATCCTTCTTCGGGCGCGGCTTGCGCACGTCGAGGATCTGCACCTTGTTCGCCGCGCTGGCCGCCGCGAACTCGGGGTCGTCGCTCAGGAACTCGTGCAGCCCATTCACGATGTTCATCCCGCGATCGATGGCCGCGAGCACGAGGCCGCGCTCGTGGGTCGACAGCATCCCGCTCGCGGGCGCGATCCCGAAGATGAAGTAGTCGGGCAGCTCCCCGGCGTGGGCCAGCGCGTGGGCCATGTCGCGCTGGATGGGGATGCCGTTGGGCGTTCCGTCGAGCACCGTCCCGGAGTCCAGGCCCGCCTTCTCGCTGTCGATCACCGAGAGGATCTTGTAGCGCTCCGAGTGGCGCACGAGTCCGTTGGCGGTCTTGCCGTCGATGGCACCGAAGTTCGCCTCGCAATAGACGATCGCGGTGGCGCCGCGCTGGCAGGCTTCGTCCTCGGCGGCGGGGACGTGACGGACACCGCGGGTGGGTGCCGACGTAGCCCCATTTTCTGCGCTCATGGTCGCTCCTCGAATAGGCTCAGAGGAGGCGACCGGATCGTGACGGCCAAAGGTGGCCGAATGTCAACGCGAGGTCCCCGCTAAGTTGTGCGTTCGCCGCCCAATCTACCACATGGGATAGATCTCCCCCCCCCGCGGAAGGTCGCAACGGGAGTCCTGGCGCTGAGAGCGTAGGTTGACGGAAGTCTTTTGACGGCCCCTCCGTCGCTGCCGCGGCCCTGAGTCGGACGTTTCAGCCGGGCTTCGCGGCCTTCGTGCGCTCGAGCAAGAGGTCGATCAGTGCGCTCGCGCTTCCGCTGCTCCCGCCGTTCAACTTCGCGAAGGACTCGACCTCCACCAGCGCGCAGGCCGCGGCCTCGTCCAGGCCCGCCTTCTTGGCCAGGTCCGCAATCCAGCGCAGCTGCTTGGGGCTGGCGACCTGGCGCTCGTCCTTGAGCGCCGCCAGGTGGTCGATCAGGGCGCTGGCTTCGGCGCGGTTGAGGGCCGCGCCGGCGGGGCTCAGCTCGGCGGACTCCAGCGCCTGCTCCAGGGTCAGGCCCGTCGCCTCCAGCAGGCGTTCGAGGAAGCCCTGCTGCTTCTCGCTCGGGAGCAGGGCAATGCCGCGCTCGCGCAGGTCGGCAAAGAGCGCCTTGCCCGCCTGCTCGGACAGGGCGTCGAGGTCACCGATCTCCTGGGCCAGCTCGGGCGCGGCGTCGAGAAAGTCCTGCAGCTTGCGCCGCGTGCGCGGCACGAGGGGGCCCTCCTGGGTCGCCTCCTGGGCCGCGGTGTGGGCGCTCTTGAACTCCTCGAGCATGGTCTCCCAGACCTCGCTCGCCGCCCGCCGCCCCTCGGCCACGTCGTCGAGCAGAGCCTCCATCGCCGCCGTGTAGTCGGCCTGGAACACCTCGCGCTCATCGCTGAGAGCGTAGAGCGGCGCCGCCTCGAGCCAGATGTTGCGCCCGCTCGGAGTGGGCGCGAGCCCGCCCTCTTCGATGCTCACGTAGCTGCGCTCCTCGAGGCGCTCTACGGTCTTGGCGTAGGTCGACGGCCGACCGATGCCCGCTTCCTTCATCGCCTTCACCAGGGTGTGCGCGCGGTAGCGTGCGGGGGGCCTGGTCGCGTCCTCGCGCAGCTCCGGGTTGGGGTGCTCGTCGTCGGCGGCCGGAGAGAAGGCGAACTCGCTCCCCGCCTCGACCACGAGGGGCGCGGTCTCGAGGGCGTCGTCCAGCCCGGGCACGCCGAAGGCCAGGCGCCAGCCCCCCTCCGCGTACCAACCGACGGCCCCGTCGAGCTCGCGCTCCAGGTCCTTGGCGCTGGCCTTCAAGGACAGGGTCACGCGCAGGCTCGGAGCCATCAGCGACGCGAGGGTGCGGGCACGCACCAGGGCGTACAGCTTCTGAGCATCGGGCTCGACCCCGGAGAGCTGCGCTTGCTCGAGGTGCGTGGGGCGGATCGCCTCGTGGGCGTCCTGGGCCCCGGCGCCCTGACTCGGGCCCGAAACCGTCGCGCCCAGGCGCGTCTCGCCCCAGGTCGCGAGGATGCACTTTCGCCCGGCCTCCACCGCCTCCTTGGCCAGGCGCATGGAGTCGGTGCGGATGTAGGTCAGGTGCCCCGCTTCGTAGAGCTGCCCGGCGAGGGCGGCGGTCTTCTTGGGCGACCAGCCCCAGCGACTCCCGGCCGCCTGCAGCAGGGTGTCGGTGCTGAAGGCCGGGCGCGGCGGCTGGCTCTTCTCGCGCCGCGTGACGCCCTCGATGCGCACCCGGCCCGCCTTCGAGAGTGTGCCGTGGGCCGAGCCCGCCAGGGCGCCGTCCGCCGTGCGCTGGGCGGAGAAGCGCCCCTTCTCGTCCAGCCACGCGTCCGGGTCGGAGCGCTCGTGGAAGCGCACGTGCCACTCGCACAGGTCGGTCATCGCGATCACTTCGAAGTAGCGCACGGGCACGAAGGCCTCGCGCTCCAGCTCGCGCTCGACCACGAAGCCCAGGGTCGGCGTCTGCACGCGGCCCATCGAGTTGGTGGAGGTGGTCGTGTAGCGCTTGGCGATGCGACTCGCGCGCCAGCCCACGAGGCGGTCGAGCAGCGTGCGCAGGATGGCGGCGTCCACCAGGGCCTGGTCCACCTCGCGCGGCGCGGCCACGGCGGCCAGCACCGCC
>JAJFFA010000181.1 GCA_021776885.1 Planctomycetota bacterium | reverse complement strand
GCAGGCGGCGCAGGGCGTCCGGCGAGAGGCTCTGCTCGAGACGCTCGCAGGCCGTACTCAGGCTTGCGCCCTCGGCCACGAGCACCCGCCCAGGACCCGCGGCCGGGTCGTGCAGCAGGGCGTGGACGAGGGCGCTCTCGAGCGCTGCGCCATCCTCGGGACGCCCGAGCCGCAGCGCGTCGGGTGCGGCCTGGCCGTCCAGCGCGACTCGCTTGCCTGCCGCAATCAAGGACAGGTGCAGCTCCTCGGCCGTCCGCTGCACCTCGCGCGGGTCCGCGACGCCCACGGCGACGACAGCACCGGGAGCGCGCAACGCCTCGGCGATGCGCGTCAAGAGCGAGTCCCTTCCGGCCCAGAAGCCCAGGGTGCGCGGGGGCGGCGGCGGGAGCGCCCCCCCCTCGACGGCGAGCAGCGCGCTCGCGGCGGCGACGCTCGCCGGTCGATCCGCCGGCCGGCGCCGAACCAGGGCCCGCGCGAGGGGGACGAGGGCAGGCGGTAGGGCCTCCGGATCGATGCCGCTCGCCTCCCAGAACGTGCGAGCGGGGAAGTCGCGTGCAGCGCCGGCACGCGGCCGCGCGAAGGCCGTGGCCAGGAGAACGCCGACGGAGAACAGGTCCGCCTCGGGGCGGTGGACGGCGCCGAGCAACACCTCCGGCGCGATGTGCAGCCGCGTTCCCGCCGTACCCCCGCTGCCGCTGCGGGCCGCGAGGTCGAGATCGATCAGCCGCACCCGCCCGCTCCCGTCGACGAGCACGTTCTCCGCCTTGACGTCGCGGTGCACCTGGCCCGCGTCGTGCAGCTCGGCCAGGGCTGCGAGCAACCCGCGCACGAGCTCCGCCGCCCGCTCCGGGGCGCGCACGAGGACGCGGTCGAGGGGCTCGCCGTCGATCCAGGGGCTCAGCAGGAACGGGCGGCCGGAGGGCGTGTGGCCCCACTCGACGGGGCGCACCAGGGCCGTCGGGCCGCGGCGCGGCGGAGGCAGGACGCTGGTCGCGGGAGCGAGCTCTGGCCCTGCGCACGAGATGCGCAGGACGAAGCGCGCGCCCCCGCGCCGGACACGGTCCACCGTCCAGCCCTTGGAGGCGGAGAGGCGCCGCTCCCAGGCCAGATCGGGGGGCAGATCCAGGTCGGGGGGGTGGGTCTTCGAGGTGGACATCGGCGTGGATCGGGGCGGATCCGATCCGAAGTCTAGGTCACGCCCCGCCCCCCTAGGGGACACGCGTTGGCCGATTCTGTCTACATTTCAGACACTCGCCAGCGGGCGGCGCAGGAGATGCGCGCAGACCCCTCCGGTGGCTGGATTCGCGCCTATCATTCGGTAACGAACGCTCACCCTGATCGGCATGCCATGCGAATCCTGCCCCGCCACCACGCCCTCGCCCTGCTCTCGATCTCGCTCAGCGCCGCCCCGGCCGCAGCCTGGCAGCGACCCCCGAGCAGCGTCCTGCACACCCGCGCCGACGGCAGCAGCAGCGTCTGTGTCCTCGACGAGCCCGGCGGCCGCCTCACGACCGCCCTCGACGACGTGACCTTGATGCCAATCGAGCTCGTCGGCTATGCGCTCAAGGATCGCTGGCGCGTGAACGCTCCGGCACTCATGGGCCTGGAGGACGGGCTCGGAACGCTGCGCGCCCACGTGCGCATTCCGAACGGCGGGTCCCTCTACCGCGTGCACCACGCCGGCGCGACGGCGATCCTGCACATCACCCCGGGCGGGCTGCCCGCGCTGCTCCTCTCCACCCCCCTGGACGAGCTGCAGCCCGCGCTGCACGTCGCGCCCGACGGCAGTTCCTTCGCCGCCTCGACCAGCGCGGGGCACGTCTACACGGTCCAGCTCGCGACCGGCCAGGTGCATCGAGCGACACCGGACACGGGCCTCAGCGGCCTGGCGGCCAGCTCGCTGCGCGTCTCGAGTGACGCCCTGTGGTTCGTGGCCGACGGCGTCCTGTGGCGCGGCGCCCCCCAGGGTCAGGCCCATCCTGTCCCGCTGGACGAGGAGCACGAAGACGCATCCGTCGAGGCCGAGCTGGCCCTGGCCCCGGGCGGCGGGGCGCTGGCCGCCATCACGCGCAGGCCGGACGGCAAGGGCCGCATCCACCTGGTCCCCGCGACGGGCTCGGCCCTGGTGGTCGAGGATTCGGCGCAGGTGTACAGCGCGCCCCACTACGACCATCCCCTGGGTCCGTTCCTGGCGGTGTCGAACGACGCGGTCCTCGTCGCCTACCGGCGCGAGCAAGGAAACCAGCACGAGCTCTACGTCCAGCGCATGGACAACGGCGAGCGCGAGCATCTGACCACAGGCGCGCTGTTCCCCGCCTACGTCGACAACGTGGGCGTGTTCGCCTTCGCCTCTGCGCGCCGCCTGTGCTTCTTCGGAGGCGACAACCACGTGAGCGGCGTGGACCCGAACGTGGAGTTCGGCAACGCCGACATGTACGTCGCGGAGCTGCTCGCGGGTCAGGACCCGGTGGTGCGCAACGTGACGCGCACCAACGGCCAGAGCGAGCCGCCCTTCGACGTGGTCCCGGACCTGTGGCTCGAGCGCGTGTGGGTCGACGCGGCGGCCGAACACATCCTCTTCTACGGCCGCGAAGAAGGCGGCGCGCCGCGCCTGGCCTCCTTCCGCACGGACGGCGGGCACCCGAGCGAACCGAACCTGGCGCCCCTGCTCTCCGGCCTGGGAGGCTGCCCCACCGTCCTGGCCCTGGGCGAGGGCGCCGTGCTCCTCGCCCACAGGCAAGAGGCCGACCCGCCCTTCAGCCAGGAGGCGGACCGGGTCGAGTGCGAGGGGGACCCCGCCGGGCTTCCTGTCGTGCGCCTGCGCGCCAGCGACAAGGCGAGCCCCTCCGACGACAGCGCCAAGGTCTGGTTCGACGGGCTGGTCGAGCTCGGAGCCCTGGTCGACTTCGACGCGGCGGCGGAGGGCGAGAGTCGGCTGAAGAGCGACACCTGGGTGCACGTCTTCGACCTCGCGGACAACCTGCTGCAGACCGTGAAGCTGCACACGTCGTGCTCGCAACCCCTGCAGCTGGGGGACCGCTTCGGGCCCGTGCGTCTGATCGCAGCCGTCGGCGAGGACGCACAGGCCGCCTTCGCGGGCGACGAGTGCCAGGGGTACGGCGACCCGCGCATCCTGCGCCTCGACTACCATCCCGCCACCTGCGACGCCGGCTCCCACTCCCAGGACGAGAGCGACGTGACCTGCTCCGGCTCGATGCCCGGCCACGGCCCGGTGCACCTGCGCGCGACGAACCAGGCCGAAGCCTTCGCGGGCTCGGCTCGCGTCTGGTTCGACGGCGACGCCCTGCCCGGCGCCCAGATCACCCTGGACGCGGACAACGCGGACCGAGACAAGCTCGACAACGAGACCTGGCTGCACGTCTTCGGCCCCGGCGGGCACCTGCTGCAGTCGACAGGCTTCGACACGTCCTGCTCCGCACCCCTCGTCCTCGACGATCGCTTCGGCTCGTTCGTGCTGCGCGAGGTCGTCTTCGAGGACACAAGCGACCCCGGCGACGCCTGCGCCGACGGCAAGCCCGTGGTCCTCACCATGCGCTACGTCGGGGAAGGCTGCGCCCCCCTGCACTTCGGCCCCGAGCTGTGCGTCGCCCGCGACACCGGCCCCGGCGGTGCCCTGGCCGCCGCCGGCGCCACGGCGACGACGACCCTCCACTTCCCGCGTCAGGCCCGGGTGGGCGGCAGCGTCGCCGACCACCCGAGCGGCCAGGCCGCCTTCCTCGTGCGGCGCGCCGCGGGCCGCGAGACCCTGGTGCGCGTCCACGCGAGCTCGGGTCGCGCGGAGGAAGTGGACGAGGCCCTGCGCTTCACGCGCCCCGGGTTCTCCAGCACGGGCGCCCTGGTCTACGCGCGCAGCGAGGATGGCCTCACCTGGGAGCTGTGCCTGTCCCGAGCGGCCGGGGTCCGGGTCCTGGCGACCTCCGACGGGCCCTTCGAGGTGCTCGACTAGCACGGGCCCAGGAACGCGGGGCAGCTGGACGAGCGAGGGAGGGCGCGGGACAACGTCAGCCACACTCCCCGCCGCCCGGGGAACCGGCGCAGAGACTCAGTCCTCGTCGTCGCCGAGGTAGCCGAGGTTCTCGAGCTGCTCGCGACGCTCCTCGCTCTGGTCCACCACGTCGGAGCGTCGAGCGGCGACCCACGCGGGATCGTCGTAGGTCTCGACCCGCCCGACGGGATGGGCCGCCAGGAAGGCGGCGTCGAGCACCGTCTCGAGCGGCTTGCCCGCCATGCGGCCGCCGAGGGGGACGTCGACCAGTGCGAGCAGCGTGGGACAGAAGTCCGTGATGTGGCCCAGGTAGTTTCCAGGGCCCCGGGGCTCCCCCGCCTGCGCCCTGCGGATGCCATGCCCCGCCGCGATGAAGGCGCCGTGCACCAGCTTCCCGTGGTGGTTGCCCGTGTGCTTGTCGAAGTCCGGTGGGTCGCCGAGCTGCTCCAGCTCCAGTCCGGTCATGCCGTGGTCGGAGACGACCAGCACGCTGGTCTCGGCGGGGAAGAGGGCCAGCACCTCCCCCATCGCCCGATCGACGTACTCGTAGTAGGCCGACAGGACGTGCCCGAAGGCGCTCACCTCCGGCGAGGCCTCGTCGAGCCCGAAGGCGGCCGGATCATGGGCGGCCCAGAAGCGATGCCCGATCACGTCCGTGCCGCCGAAGTACAGCGCCGTGACCCGCGTGCGACGCCCCCGCGCGAGCAACTCCTGCAGCACGGCGACGTAGGTGCTGTCCGCGCGCAGCGCCCAGCCGCATTGCTTCCAGCGCCGCGTCTGCTTCGGCGTCAGGCCCTCCCGGCGCTCGCCCATCAGCTCGAGCATCAGGCCCTCGAGGGCCGCGTCCTGGCGCTCGAGGGTCGCCAGCACCCACTCCTCGTCGTCCGGCGGCCAGACCTGCCCCGTGCGCCCGGCGACGAGCGACCCCTTCTGCATCCCGGCGCCCAGGGTGTTCGTCTGGGCGATCATCACGCCGTCGACCGGGTCGACCGGATAGGTCACCCACCAGCCGAGGGTCGTGCTCGAGACGCCGCGCTCGCTCAGGATGTCCCAGTAGGCCTTGACCTTGCGGTCGGAGCTGACGACGAAGAGCTCCTTGCCGCCGGCCGGGTCGTCCTTGGTGAAGTCCAGGATCCCGTGCTCCTCCGGCAGGCGCCCGGTCGCGAGCGTGGTCCAGAGCCGCGGCGAGCTGCTGGGCCGCATGGTCTTCAGCTCGCCGGACACGCCGCGCGCCGCGAGCCGCTCCAGGGTCGGCATGCGCCCCGCGGCCATCAGCGGCTCGATCACCTCCCAGTCGAAGCCATCGACGGCGAAGACCAGCACCGGGGGCGGCTCGGGAGCGGACGCAGCGGGCGTGCACCCGACCGACGTGAGCCAGGCGCAGGCCAGGAGCCGCAGCGCTCGCCACCCTTCGCAACCCTCGCCTGTGTCCGCCTCGCGCACGCGGCCATGGTAGCGCGGCGCACGCGGTGTCCGGAGCCCGAGGGACAATCCTCCGAAACCGCGCGCCGCCACCAGGATCGCGCTCGAACTCCGCACCGCGGAGAAACCTGGCTTCATCGAACCCGGGATCGGGCTCCGCGGGGACGATGAACAGGTCGGTTTCCTGCTCCTCTCCCTCGAGATCCGATATGAAGTTCCTCCCCTTGCTAGCGACCGTGCTCGCGCTGGCCTGCAGCACACCGGTCCCCAAATGGCCGTCCTCACCCGCC
>JAJFFA010000019.1 GCA_021776885.1 Planctomycetota bacterium | reverse complement strand
GCGGCAAGCACTGTGCCACCGCGGTGATCGCGAACCGTCAGCTGGCCCAGGCTGTTGCGGCAGTAGATGAGGCCACGCGAGAGTACGGGCTGCGTCCAGTAGACGCCGTCCTCGAGCACCTTCGTGCGCGACAGCTCCACGAATGCATCGGGGCGCGCCTCGCCGACGACGAGGAAGCCGCGGGAGGTCAGGATGATCAGCTTCCCGTCGGCCATGCTCAGGGTGCCCATGCCCATGCCGCGCACGCGCCACTTCTCGGTCCCGCGCATGTCGATGCACTTCAGCATGGACTCGTCGAAGCCGTAGAAGTGGTCCTCCCAGAGGATGCAGCCGGAGACCTTGTTGCGCATGCGCGCGGCGCGCCACTCGAAGCCAGGTGCCTCGCCGGCCGTCTCGATCAGCGCCGCGCCCTTGTCATAGGCGGAAGAGATGAACACCTGGCTGCCGATCTGGATCGGTGTCGCCGCGTTGACGCCACCGCTCTCGTGACTCCACTCGTGGAGCTGCAGCTCCTCACCCGTGTGCAGGTCGAACAGCCCCAGCCCCGCGCCGGTGAAGGCCAGCACCAGCGGCTGGCCGTCCAGCTCGAAGGGAACGGGGTTCGAGTAGCCCCCGTCGCCGTAGTCGCGCGTACACCAGAGGACATCGCCCGTGTCCTTGTCGACGGCGAGGGTCACGCCGCTGAGGGTCAGGATCAGGCGCTCCGCAAGCACCAGGGGCGATGCACCGCAGCCGTGGAAGCTGATGCGCAGCTCGAGTTCGGTGGCGTAGTCGCGCTCCCAGAGCAGCTCGCCAGTCTGCGCATCCAAGCAGCGCACCTGGCCGAAGCGCTGGGAGACGTAGACCCGTCCGCCGTCGACCGAGGGGGTCGTGAGCGAGCCCCCACCGTGGAAGTTGGCGAGCACCTGCGCGGGGAAGCGATAGGTCCAGAGCTCCTGCCCCGTGGCCGGGTCGAGGCACCAGAGGACGTCCTCTTCGGCCTCGGCATCGAAGCCGAGGGTGAACAGCCGGCCGTCCGCGATCGAGACGTTGGAGTAGCCGAGGCCCAGCTCCGCACTCCAGACGGGCTGCGGCGCGCCGACCGGGCTCCAGCCCGCTTCCCTGGAGATGCCCGTGCGCTGCGGCCCGCGCCAGTGGGGCCAGTCGAAGGCCGCAGCATCGCCGCCGGACCCCGCCCCCCACTCGAGCAACTCGTAGCGGTGTTGCGCGCGCCCGAGGATCGGCTCGTCGCCCTCTCGGCCGTACTCGATCTCCAGCACGAAGCGGGCCGCGCACAGGCCCAGGAGTGGGACCTCGTCGGAGAGCACGCACTCGAGCTCGAGCCGCACGGGATAGAGTGTGCTGCGCGAGAGCATCGAGCCCTCGAGGCGCGCCGTGACGCGACGGGCGGCCAGCCGTGACCCGCCCCGCGTCCAGGTGCCGGGCACGAGGCTGCCGGCGGAGACGCGCAGGTCCTGGAGCGGGTTCGAGAAGTGGCCGAAGGCCGCGAGCAGGGCCGGCCACTCCCCGTCCAGGGCCAGGCTTGCGCCCGTGGCGAGGGCTGCATCGCCGACGTCGAGCCGGCGCTGCAAGGCCAGGCTCCCCGGCTCGCCCTCGAGCGCGCGCCAGACGCAGGTCACGTCGTCCCCCTCGAGTCCGCTCTCGAGCGCCGTGTAGCGTGCCCACGCGCCGGGCGGCGTCGTCCCGGCGCGGAAGGCCTGCGGCAGCGGCTCGAAGGCCCTCTCCCCGGCGCTTGCGGAAGGGCCTGCGGAGAACTCGATCGCGCGGGCGCCCGGGTCGGGCTCGAAGCCCGAGGCCTGGGCTGCTGCAGCGCCGGGCGCGGGGCGCGCGGGCATCGGCCTCCAGCGCTCGTCGAGCGGGCGGTAGCGCATGGGCACGAAGTTCAGCTTGCGCAGGTCCGCCACGGCGTAGGTGGCCTCGGCGACCTTGATCCGCGCGGCCTCGATCACGCGCAGCGTCGTGTGCGCCTCGTCCTCCCAGCCGAGGAACAGGGCGACGTGGGCGTCGAAGCGGTTGAGCACGTCCCCGGGCAGCAAGGCTTCGTAGTCGTCGAGTTCGTAGGACAGGGCACCGATCGAGCGCGTCGACTGCTTGACGGGCAGGTTCCACGCGCGCGAGACGAAGCCCGAGCAGTCGACGCCGAAGGTCCGCGCGCTCGAGCGTGCGTTGCCGCGGGCGGGGACGTGGCCCGCGTAGAGGCCCTCTTCGAGGCGCGCGTCGAGTTCGTCGAGGCGGGTGAACCCACCCCAGCAGTAGGGCAAGCCGAAGCTCTCATGCACGGGACGCCAGCCGCTCGCATCGTGCTCGACGTCCGGCGTGTCGATGCGCACGCCGGCCTCGTCCTCCCCGTGGAACACGTGCCGCTCTTCGCCGCGCCAGGGGACGAAGGCGTAGGCGTAGGCGCGCTCGAGGATGGCCTCGCGCTCGGGCGAGAGCGCCGGCTCCTGGGCCGCGGACGCGGCGCCCTGCGGCGCGAAGACGGGCGAGGCGAGGACGCAGGCTGAGGCGGCGAGGAACGGGAGCATGGCCCGACTGTAGACCAGCGGCCTGTGGGGCGACGAGCACGGGGGCGACTTGCACGCAACTCGAACCGACGCCTCCTCGAGCGCTGGCGGGTCGCGCCACCTGCTCCACGGGTCGCACGAGCGTCAGGGTCGGAAGCGAAACGGGAGCCGCACCGCAGCCGCCGCGCCGCGCTCGTGGCCGCCTTCCAGACGCTCCTCGAAGCGGTGGCCGACGGCGTTGCCGGCCAGGTCCTCCAGGGCCGGGTGCACGACCAGGGTGTATTCGCCCGGGTGCCACCCGTCCTCCGGCTCGAAGCTCCAGCCGGCGCCCTGTGCCCGGCCCTGGCCGCGCCCCGGAAGCCGCTCACCCCGCGAGTCCTCGACCCGGAGCAGGCGCTCGACCAGGGCCTGGTCGAGCCGCTCGTCGAAGCCGACCCGCAGCCGGCCTGCGGGGTCCGCCGGCGCTTCGATCGACCATCGCGCCGGTTGGGGTGAAGAGCGGTCGGGGGCTGCGGTGCGGAAGGACCAGACCGCGCCGCTCGCGAGGCGCACACCCGCGGCGTCCTCGAGGGTGTCGTCCAGGACGAGGGTGTAGGCGCGATCCGGTTCCAGGGGCGGCCCCAGGGCCTCGCCGATGTCGCGTTTCACGCGCCCGGGGTGGAAGAAGAGGGTCAAGCGCGTGGTCTCGGGATCCCAGAGGCCGTGCTCGAGGTCGACGAAGGGCGCCTCGACCTCCTCTCCCGCGGCGTCGAGCAGGCGCACGTGCGCCAGGACGTGGCGCGGGTGCATCGGCGCGGAGAAGTGGACGTAGACCCGCAGCAGGTTCGCCGGGACCTCGGGCGTGCCCGGGAGGATCGCGCTGACCCGGGTGCTGGGGGGACGCTCGGGCGCGACCAGGGTCAG
>JAJFFA010000180.1 GCA_021776885.1 Planctomycetota bacterium | reverse complement strand
GGGCGTGTCGCGGTACATGCTCATCAGAATGCCGCGGTCCGCCTCGTCCAGCTCCCAGGCCAGCTTGTGGTAGAGCGGGTTGGCCAGGGGCCCCAGGCGCTCGAAGAAGAAGTCCGGCAGGACCTGGAGCATGGGCTCGGTGTAGCGCAGGCCCGGGACGAGCTCGCGGCCGGACATGGCCGACGAGATCAGGATCAGCCCGTCCGCGCCGCGCTGGCGCGCGATCTCGCCCGCCACCATGCCGCCGAAGGAGGCGCCGCCGATCAGCCCGCGACCGGGCCAGACCATGCGCTCGGCGAGGCGGTCGGCGTAGGCGGGCAGGGTCTCGTCCTCGAGGGGCTCGACCCAGGGCGGGGTCGTCAGCTCGAGGCCGCGCGGCGCGAGTCGCGCGAAGATGCGGTCGTCGGCGCCCAGGCCGGAGAAGAGCGTCAGCTCGCGGTCTGCGGTTCGGGTCTGGCTCATGCCTAGCAGCCCGTTGAAGAAGTGCTCCGGATGCCAGGGCGATGGCATCCGCTTCGGTGTGGTGCCTGGAAACGCAGGCGAATCCGTAGATTCGGCGAGGCTTTCAGGAGCCTCACCGGAGTGGAGGAGATCGTCATGGCGCCGGATGACTTCTTCAACGGGCTGCTAGGGTTGCGCTCCGATCGGGGCCCCGGGGCGCCCGGGGCGTCCCGCCTGGCCGTAGTTCTGCGTGACGCCGATCAACAGCGCAAGGTCGGAGACGCCGTCGGTCAAGCCGATGACGACGCCGACGTCGAGGAAGACCTCCTCGGAGAAGGCGTAGCCGAGCCCCACGGTGGTGAAGACCTGCTCGTCGCTCAGCTCCGGAATCCAGGTGAAGGCGACCTCGCCGAAGCCGACCAGCGCGTCCTGCAGCGGGCGCGAGCCGGCCAGGGCGAAGCCATGCTGGGCGTCGAGTCCGCCCTGCCCCGTCTCGCCCAGCAGCCCGAGCTGGTAGTAGCCGGTGACGGCCACGTCGTCGAGGGTCTTCGAGGCGATGCCGGCCAGGAAGACGTCGGTCTCGCCGCGCCCCAGGCCCTTCGTGTCGTCCCCCGTGGGCAGGCGCACCGCGGCCAGCCAGGCCAGGGAGGGCGTCTCGCGGTCCTCGGCGCGGAACTTGTGGCGCGTGCCCACGGTCAGGTCGCCGATCCCCGACTCGTCGCCAGCGGGCGTCTCGACCTGCACCAGGGGCGAGATGCCGATGAACACGTCGCCGTGCTCGTCGGCGCCGTACTTCGACGTCAGCGGCGAGTCGAAGGAGTCGGTGGGGTCGATGGCCAGTCCGGACTCGAGCTCGAGGGTGCCGTGGGCGGTGGTCGAGGTGTCGGACGAGAACGTGGGGCGCTGGGGCGTGACCGTCGCGCCGTTCCCGGGCACTGCGCAGGCGCTGCCCAATGCCAGGAGAAGGGCCAGGAGAAGGGCCAGGAGCAGGGCCAGGGCCGGGAGGTTGGAGGTGGAGTGGTGCATGGGTTGAGGTCGCGCTGTCAGCGACTCCCTGGCCCTTGGCGCAGGGCGCGGATCAGGCCGAAGTTCTGGGTCACCCCGAAGAGCAGCGCCGCCTCGGCGTCGTCCTCGGGGAAGTCCTCGCGGTCGTCGTAGGAGAAGGCCAGGCCCAGGTCGAAGACCAGGGACGGGTGCGCCGACCAGGCCAGCCCGACGGTGGCGACGACGCGCTCGAAGTCGCGCTCCGGCGTCAGGATCAGGGCCAGCTCGGTGAAGAACGAGGCGTGGGGCGCGAAGGCGCTGGTCAGGCCGGCGGCCAGGGCGTGCTCGAGGTCGAGCCCGCCCTGGGCGGTCTCGCCCAGGAGTCCCAGCTGCCAGGCGCCGTTCAGGATCAGGCGCGGCGCGCTCTGGGTGACGATACCCGCCAGGTGCACGGCGGTCTCGTCGACGCCGCGCCCGGTGCCCACCTCGGCCGTGGGCAGGGTCACGCTGCTCGAGAAGGCGTAGCGGCGCGCGTCGCCCGCCTGGCCGCCGAGCGCCTGGCGCGTGCCGACCTGCACGTCGCCGATGCCGGCCTCGCCCGCGAACTCGACGTAGGGTGACCAGCCCACGAAGACCTCGCCGCTCTCTTGCCCGAACTTCAGCCGCACGGGCGAGTCGACGCGGCTCGCGGTGCCGAGGGACACGCCCGACTGCAGCTCGAAGGTGCCCGGCGCGGTGGTGAAGGCGTTCGACGCGAAGCGTGGACGCTGCGGCGTGGCCTGGGCCGTCTCACCCGCGAGCTGGCAGCCCCCGGCGCTGGCGAAGGAGGCGAGGGCGAGGCACGACGCGGCGAGGACGGGGAAGGGGCGCGGCATGGAGCGGATCCGCGCGGAGCATACGCTTCGACCCCTGCTCGCGCATGCCCCCTGACTCGCGTGGGCCGGGTCGCTGGCTCACGAAACGTGGGCGCCCGGGTCACGTCCGGGATCCAGGCTCGCGGGGCCGCGCAGGCGGTTCCAGAACAGCATCAACAGGGCGACGATGCACAGGCCCAGGGCCAGTCCCCACCAGACGCCGCGCAAGCCCATGCCGAGCTCGAACGCCATCCAGCCGGCCAGGGGCAGGGAGAGGGCCCAGTAGGCGAGCAGGTTGAACCAGGCCGCCGGCGCGGTGCGGCCCATGCCGCGCAGGATGCCGGCGCCGACGACCTGCACGCCGTCGAAGATCTGGAACGCGGCCGCGATGGGCAGGATCGTCGCGCACAGGACACGCAGCTCGGGCTCGGTGGTGAAGAGCAGGGGCAGGGCGTCGCGGCCCAGGAGGAAGATCAGAGCGCAGATCGACATGGCCACGGCGCCCAGGCCGAAGGCGACCCACGAGGCGCGCTGGGCGCGGGCGAAGGCGCCCTCGCCGAGCAGGTTGCCGATGTGGGTGACCGCGCCGTGGGAGACGCCCATGGGCACCATGAACGTCAGGCTGGCCATGGTCAGGACGATGCCGTGGGCGGCGACCGCGACGGTGCCCAGGCGGCCGGCCATCAGGGTCGCGGTGGCGAAGGCCCAGACCTCGAGAGAGAACTGCACGCCGACCGGCAGGCCGTAGCGCAGCACCTCGGCCAGGCCCTTGCGCTCGAGGGCGCGCCGGCTCCAGGGCAGCCAGGCACCGTGGTGCAGGCGCCGGGCGCGCACGATCACGAGCAGGCCGACGAAGAGCAGGGTGCGGGTCAGGGCGGTCGAGATGCCCGCGCCCTCGAGCCCCAGCGCGGGGATGCCCAGGCCGCCGAAGATCAAGAGGCGGTTGAAGACGACGTTCAGCCCGTTGGCGACGAGGGTCACGACCAGGGCCGGCCAGAGCACGCCGCGACCCTGGAGGTACTGGCGCAGGGCCGTGAAGAGCAGCAGGAAGACGGCGCTGGGGATCTGAACCAGGACGTAGCGGTGCGCCATCGCACTCAGCTCGGGCGACTGTCCGGTCAGGCGCAGGAACGGTCCGGTCAAGACCCACGACAGGGCCAGGACCAGGGAGACGCCCAGGGCGACGACGACACCGCGTTGCAGGCACAGGCCCGCGCGCTCCGCGTCCCGCGCCCCATGCGCCTGGGTGATGATGGGGTCCATCCCGAGCACGACGCCCATGGCGAAGAAGGACGTGCCGCTGATCCAGACGTTGGCCAGCACCGCGGCGGCCAGGGCCTCCTTGGAGAAGCGCCCGACCATCAGCGTGTCGACGAAGCCGAGCAGCATCGTGCCCAAGTTCGTACCGATGATCGGTAGGGCGAGGGCGATCAGAGCCCGCGCTTCACGTCGCGTCGTACCCACGGCCAAAGGGCTGCCTCAGTCGTCCTCGTCGCCGCCGCTGTAGCCCAGGGCGCGCAGGCCCTCCAGCTCCTCGGGGGTAAGCAGGTCCTCTTCGTCGGAGTCGGCACGCTTGCGCTTGCGTGGGCCGTCCGGCACGTCGTCGGTGAGGAAGCGCTCCGGGCCGAGCTCGCGGGCACGGGTGCGCTGGCCCTCCAGCTCGTTGTCGAGGGCGAAGGAGAGCCGCGACAGGACATCGGGATGGTCGGCGGAGACGTCGCTCAGCTCGTGGGGGTCGCGCGCGCGGTCGTAGAGCTCGAGGGCGCCGCTGGCGTGGCGCACGAGCTTCCAGCGCTGACCCGTCAGGCACCAGGTGCGCTCCAGGTCGAACTCCTCCTGGCGGCCCGAGCTCTGACCGACGACGTAGCGCTCCGCGTCGTCCTGGGCCAGGACGTCGATGCCGCTCATCTGCGCCACGAAGGCCGCCTCGCCGGGCAGCTCGATCAGGCCCAGGAGGGTCGGCACCACGTCGGCGATGGCGCTGGTCGTGGCCACGCGGCGCGGCGTGTGGCCCGGGGCTCGGATCAGGAAGGGGACGTGCAGCTGCTCGTCCCAGGTCTGGCCGTGGCCGGGCATGCCGTGCTGGTTCAGACCCTCGCCGTGGTCGCCGACGACGGCGACGAGGGTGCGCTCCCAGGACGGCAGGGCACGCAGGGTCTGCAGCAGCTTGCCCAGCTGCTCGTCGGTGTAGCGGATCTCGCCGTCGTAGAGGTTGATGCTCTCGACGCTCTCGCTCGCCTGCCCCGTGGGGCGCTCCTCGAGCTCGCCGATGCGGCGCGCGGCGATGTACTCCTCGACCCCGTCCCCCGCGCGGAAGCTCTCGTCGTAGGGCGCCGGCGGATCGAAGGTACTGTGCGGGTCGAAGTAGTGAACCCACAGCAGGAACGGCCGGTCGCGTGGCTGCTGCAACCAGGTCATGACGTTCCAGTTGGTCTCGTGGGCGCGGCGCTGGGGCTCGCTGGGGTTCGAGTACACGTCGAAGCCCGGGTCCAGTCCCATGCGCCGCTTCAGGGGCAGGGCGCTGACGAAGGCGGCCGTGTCGTAGCCCAGGCCCTTCAGGTACATGGCCAGGGTGATCATGCCCTCGCTGGGCCGGTAGCGCCGACCGCCGTGCACGAAGTTGGCGAGGATGCCGTGTTCGATCGGGGACGTCCCGGTGAACAGGGTCACGTGGCTCGGCAACGTGGTCGCCATGGGCGCCAGACAGCGCTCGAACAGGATCGACTCGGCCGCCAGGGCGTCGAGCTGCGGCGACGTGTCGCGGAAGTAGCCGTAGCACCCCAGGTGATCGGCGCGCAGGGTGTCGATGCTGACGACGACGATGTTCGCCAGGGGCGCGCTCCCCGCCCCTTGTGCGGCCGCCGTCGGAGCGTCCTGCTGTGCCGGGGAGGCGTCGCGTGCAGGGCTCGAGTCTGCACCACACGAGCTTCCGCCCAGGAGGGCGCAGGCGAGCAGGAGCGAAGGGGGGACCCGGCGGCGCATGGCGCGGATCCTACCCGATGCCGGGCGGGCCGCTCCCGCGGCCGAGGCTCAGGCCTGCGGGGGCATGAGCCCGTGCCGACGCAGGGCGTCGAACAGGATCGTGTAGTCGTCGGCGATCTGCGTCTTGACCAGGTAGCCGGCCACCTGGCGCTGTTCGGCGGCGCTGCGGTCACGGTCGTCGTTCGAGGTCGTGAGGACGAAGATCGCCACGTCCGCGAAGTCGGGGTCCGAGCGCAGCTCGTCGATCAGGGCGAAGCCACCCATGCGCGGCATGTTCAGGTCGAGCAGCATGACGAAGGGGCGCGGCACGGGCTCGCAACCCTCCCCGCGCAGGACCGCCAGGGCCTCGATGCCGTCGGTGGCATGCAGGATCGGGCAGTCGAAGCGGCCCTTCTTGAAGGCGCGCTTGACGGCCATCGCGTCGATCTCGTCGTCCTCGACGAGCAGGACGGTAGGCGAGCGTGTCTGAGCAACCATGTATGGTTCCAGTTATCGGCGCTCCCTCGCCTACCCCCCCAGGCCGATCTCGGATTCCGAACCTCGTCCGCGTCGATCCTGGGAAAGCGGCCTTGACGGGTCCCCCAAGGGGCTCAGGATGCGCGGCATGTCGCTTCCCGTCCAAGGCCGCCACCTGGTCCCCTTCGATCACTCCTTCGTGCTGGGGGACGTTCCCAGCGCCGCGCCGCAGGGGGCGCCCGACAAGAAGGAAGCCCGCAAGGCCCTGGCCGCGGAGGTCGAGCGCATCGCGACCCTGCAGCGCGCCCTGCACGCCGAGGACCGACGCGCGCTGCTGCTCGTCTTCCAGGCCATGGACGCCGCGGGCAAGGACAGCACGATCCGGGCGGTGACGACGGGGGTCAACCCGGCCGGCTTCCAGGTGCAGGGCTTCAAGGCGCCCTCCTCCCGCGAGCTGGACCACGACTTCCTCTGGCGCGTCGCCGGCCGGCTGCCCGAGCGCGGCCGCATCGGGATCTTCAACCGCAGCCACTACGAGGAGACCCTGGTGGTGCGCGTCCATCCTGAGTACCTGCAGGCGCAGCGCGTGCCCGCTACCGAGGACCTCGAGCGCCTGTGGCAGGAGCGCTTCGAGTCCATCCGCGACTTCGAGCTGCACCTGGCGCGCAACGGCACGACGATCGTGAAGT
>JAJFFA010000179.1 GCA_021776885.1 Planctomycetota bacterium | reverse complement strand
CGTCCTGCGCCTCGAGGCACGCGCCAGCCGCCGGCGCGAGGACGCGCCGGTGTAGGACCCCTTCGTGCCCGAGACCTCAGGGCTGGTCGAGCCCCTCGAGCCCCTGCCGCAGACGGGCGAGGACCACTCGCTCTGGCGCGGCGAGGTGCACGTCACCACCGTCGCCACGCTCTACAAGAAGATCCGCTTCTACACCCGCGAGAACCTGGGCGCCGGGGACATCCACCTGCCCCCCGAGGAGCTCGACACCGAGGCCTTCGTCCTGACCCTGTCGGAGGCGAGCGCCGCCGAGCTGGGGCTGGCTGGCGGCGACCGCGGCTCGGCCTGGCGTGCGGTGGGCTCGCTCCTGCGGCGCGTCGCCCCGCTCTTCGTGCGCTGCCAGCCGGCGGATCTGGGGCTCTCGAGCCACGTGCGCTCCCCGCACTTCGGCTGCCCGGCCCTGTTCCTCTACGACCGCGTCCAGGGCGGCGTGGGCCTCTCCGAGCTGCTCTTCCGCGGCCAGCGCGAGCTGTTGAACGCGGCCCTCGAGGTGGTCGAGCGCTGCGACTGCGAGGCCGGCTGTCCGGCCTGCGTCGGTCCGCGCGAGGAGGTCGGGCCCCTGGGCAAGGAGACCGCGCGGCGCCTGCTCGAACACCTGTCCCGGGGCGTCCTCCCGACGGACGTGCCCGTGGCGGCGCAGGACGACGCGCCCGTGGAGGCGCCCGCGTGAGTTCGTCGGACTTCCGGGATCGGCTGCGGCGACTGCGGCGAGAAGACGAGGCGCCCGCGGCCGGGGAGCACGGCGCCGGGGCCGACCGGGCGAATCCGGCCCGGGCGAATCCGGCCCGGGCGACGGACGCCGCTCCGAAGGCGGGCATGCCGAGCTGGCTGCGGGCACGCCTCGCGGGCCAGGTCGAGGCCGCCGCGGCCCAGATCGAGGCGCGCTACCCGGCCGGGCTGGTGCTCTCGGAGGCCGACCTGGCGCCGGGGCTGCCCACGGGGCTCGCGTCCCGGCGCGGTCCCGCGGGGGAGGTCTGGGCGCGCGAGACGGGCTACGCCGCGGACGCGCTGCACGGCGACTGGCGCCTGGCCGAGCTGGCCGAGGCGGACGTCGAGGGCGTGGCGCTCCTGGCCCGGGACTCCTCCCTGGCCCACGTCGACCTGTCGCAAGCGGTGTTCCTCGACACGGAGACCACGGGGCTCTCCGGGGGCGCGGGGACCTACGTCTACATGATCGGCCTGGGCGCCTTCGACGCAGCAGGGGAGTTCCACGTCTGGCAGGGCTTCCTGCGCGGTCCGGGGGAGGAGCGCGCGCTCCTGGCCGAGGCGGCCGAGCGCATCGCCCGCGCGAGCTGCGTGGTCTCCTTCTTCGGCAAGTCCTTCGACCGCCATCGGCTCGAGGACAAGATGCGCGTGGTCGGTGTCGCGCCGCCCTTCGAGGAGCTGCCGCACCTCGACCTCTACCACCCCTTCCAGCGCCTGACCAAGGGGCGCCTGCCGGACGGCCGGCTGGCGACCATGGAGTCCACCCTGTGCGGCCTGGTGCGCGAGGACGACCTGCCCGGTGCCCTGGCTCCGGCGGCCTGGTTCGACTTCCTGGCGGACCGCGCCCATCGCCTCGAGGGGGTCTTCCGCCACAACCTGCTCGACGTCGTCTCCCTCGTGACCCTGGCCGCGTACCTGGGGCGTGTCCGCTCGGAGCAGCGTTCGGACGGCCAGGCCCTCGCGGGCTGCGCGGTGGGGCGGGCGCGCGGCATCGCCCGCGCCCTGCTCGACGAGGGCCAGCGTACGCCCGCCTGCGACTGGCTCGAGCGCGCCGCGCAGCGCGCGGCCGAGGTGGGGGAGGACGCCCGCGACCTGGGCTTCGCCCGGGGCGAGAACCTGCGCCGCATGGGCCGCCCCGAGGAGGCGCGCGGGTTCCTCGAAGACGTGATCGCCTGCCCCGTCACCGATCAGCCCTGGTCGCAGGCGGTCGAGGCCCTGCTCAAGCTGCTCGAGCACGACCTGCACCAGCGCGACGCGGCGCGCGAGCTCTGCGCGGCGTCCCTCGCGCGCTCCCGCGAGCTGCGTCCCGCCCTCCTGCGCCAACGCTTCGTCGCGGGGCTGGAGAAGCGCGTGGCGCGCCTGGGGAGCTAGAGCATGGAGGCGAGGGGGCCCGGTACGCTGGAGCGCATGTTCCGCTGCCCCCGAGGGTCCCGCCCGCGCGTGCTGCGCCGCCTGCCCGGCGCATGGGGCTTCTGGGCTTCGCTGCTGCTCATGTGTGCTCCTGCGCCCGCGCAGACCTCGGGGGCCCTGGAGCGCGACCTCTGGTATGGCTACTACGACGGCGAGGAGCGCTACGGCGCGCAGCGCTTGACCGTCACCGAGCTGGCGGACGGCAACCTGCGCTACGAGCTCTCGCTGCGGCTCCTGGTGGACCTGCTCGCCAGCCGCAGCGAGGTCACCCTGGAGGGCGAGTACGTCGTCAGCCCCGAGCTCGCGCCGGTCTCGATGCGGGTCGAGTCGTCGAGCTTCGCGGGCAGTTCGGTCGTCAGCGGAGTGCGCGACGGGGACACGTTTCGCCTGTCCTTCGAGCCCGCGCAAGCCGGCGCGCCGCGGGCGGACTCCCTGGCCCTACCCGAGCCCGTCCTGTTCGGGATCTGCGTCGACGACTGGTTGGCGCGGCTCGACCCCGCCGTCGAGCTCGCCCAGCTCAGGGTCTTCGATGATACGACCTGGGAGCTCG
>JAJFFA010000178.1 GCA_021776885.1 Planctomycetota bacterium | reverse complement strand
GCGAGCCGGTGGACGGGGTCGTGGTCAGCTGTCGCCGGGAGCGCGCCGTGGCCCCGGACGTGACCCCATGGATCCCCGACGCGTGGACCCAGACCGACTCCGACGGGCGCTACGCCCTCGTGCTCGACGGCCCCGGTGCCTACTCGCTGCAGGTCAGCGGCCGGGTCACTCCCCCCGCTTACGCCGAGGCCTGGCTGGAGGTGGACCTCGACACGACGGCGCTCGAGCAGGACTTCGCCCTGCCCATGGGCAAGCTCGTCGGTCACGTCGAGGGACCGAACGGCGAGCCCGCCGCCGAAGCACGCGTGCGTCTGGAGGCCGAAGCTGCGGACGCCGGGCGGCGCGAGACCCTGACCGACTGGGAGGGTGACTTTCACTTCGAGAACCTCCAGCCCGGCGACTACCACGTGGTGGCCTTGACCACGATGGGCCGACCGGACCCGGCCACCCGCGCCCACGTCGTGGTCGAGGCGCAGACCAGCGCACCGGTGCGCATGCGCGTGGAGACCTGGTAACCGTCGCTCCTGCCCGGGGGTCCAGGGGGTGTGAGCCCCGCCCCTCCGCCGCTGCGCATCTTCCCGGACTCGCCCTCCTGGCCAGCCGGCCTGGATGGCGTCGAGCCCGCGCCGACCGAGCTCTGGCTGCGCGGACGCGAGGAACTCTTGCTGCACGAGCCGCGGATCGCCCTGGTCGGGACGCGCTCGCCGACGCCCTACGGTGAGGCCCAGGCGCGGCGCTTCGCCCGCGGACTGTGCGAGGCCGGGTTCGTCGTCGTCAGCGGCCTGGCGCGCGGCGTTGATGCCGCGGCCCACGAGGGCGCCCTCGAAGCGGGCGGGGGCACCCTGGCCGTGCTGGGCTGCGGCGTGGACCGGCCCTGGCCCGCCGGGGCCCTGGCCGAGACCCTGGGCCGCCAAGGCCTGCTCGTTTCCGAGTACCCGCCAGGCCAGGGACCGCGCCGGCACCACTTCCCCCTGCGCAACCGGCTGATCGCCGGGCTCTCCTGCGCGGTGGTCGTGATCGAGGCCGCCCAGGGGTCGGGCTCCTTGATCACCGCGCGCTGGGGGCTCGACCAGGGCCGCACGATCTTCGCCCTGCCCGGGCGCGTCGACCAGCCCATGGCCGCGGGCTGCCTGCGGCTCCTGCGCGACGGAGCCACGCCCGTGGGCTCGCCACGCGACGTGGTCGAGGAGCTGTTCGGGCGGGCGCCAGCCGCCTCGAAGACCGGGGCGCAGGCCCTGCCGGGGGACGCCCTGCTCACGGCCCTCGTCGGCGAGACCCTGGCCGCGTCCGAGCTGGCCGCGCGCCTCGGCCGCTCCCTCGACACGGTGCTCGTCGAGCTGATCGAGCACGAGCTCGGCGGAAGGGTCGCGCGCTGCCCCGGAGGACTCTGGCGACTGCACGCCGAGGAGTGACCCTCGAGCGAGCGGCTAGACGCTGCCGACGCGCGCGAAGGTGTGCTCGCAGACGAGCATGACCGCGGCGACGCCGGCGCAACCGACGAAGAACCAGAACAGGCGGCGCGGGATGGCGCGCAGGGCGGCCGAGTCTTCGGGCTCGCTGAAGAAGGCACTGATCACGACGATGACCGTGCCGGCGACGGCGAAGAGCAGCAGGTGGAAGGGCAGGTCGTTCACGCTTCCGCTCCTTCGGGCTCGGGGGACGTGGAGGCCAGGCCGGGTTCGGGAACGGACTCGGGCGCAGGTTCCGTGGCGGCCTTCGGCGGCTTGCCGAGCTGGCGCTCCTCGCTCCAGGCGAAGGCGTCGAGCATCATCAGCACGTTGAGCATGCCCGCCACGCAGGCCAGCACGACGCCACCGTCGGCGTAGGGGACCTCGCCCGTGACCCGTGGGTGACCGTGGACGAACTCGGCGAGGATCGCGGGGCTGCCGAGCAGGGACTGGCCGGCCCAGTAGTAGAAGTGCCGCTCGCGGTCGAGGTTCGAGCCCGCAGCCAGCCAGCAGCCGATCAGGAAGAGGCCCGTGAGGCTGACGAAGACCAGCAGCCCGCGCAGCTTGCGACCCTGGAGGAATTGCCCCAGGCCCGGCACGAGCCAGGTGGCCAGGGCCGCAGTGGGCGGATCGAGGGCGCGCTCCTGGTCTCGCTCGGGGGCCCGCGCGTCGAGGTGGGCGCGGGCCATGACGAACAGGTTGAGCACGCCGCTGGCGGCGGTCAGCGTCGTCCCGATGTCCATCGTGTCCGGCCAGACCCGCGGCTGCCCCGGGCCGTAGCCGAAGTGGTTGACGTGGAACAGGAGCGCGCCGAGGTTGCCGACCTCCGGGGAGAGCACGGCGGCGAAGGCCCCCTGCATCTCGGGCGGCAGGTACTCGAGGAACATGCCGCCGGACAGCAAGAGCCCCAGGGCGTACAGGCCCTCCACCACCACGAAGGCGATCAGGCCGGTGCGGAAGCGCCCCATGTAGAAGTGGCCGGCCCCGGGCAGGAACCAGGTCAAGGCCAGGGGCACCACGGGGGCCACGACAGGCTGGGAGGCGCGCGGGGAGGAGGGGCTCATCGGGGTCGCCCGGACGGAATCCGGGCAGAAGGTTCTAACAGCCCCCCGCAGCGACCGAAAGGGCGGGGGCCGGCTGGGGGGCAGGGGCTAGAATTCGCGGCCCATGCCTGAGGACGATCCCAGCTACGACCACCGGGTCCGCGTGCGCTACGCGGAGACCGATCAGATGGGCGTCGTGCACCACGCGAACTACGTGCTCTACCTGGAGGAGGCGCGCACAGCCTGGATGGCGGCCCTGGGGGTGCCCTACGGGCAGCTCGAGCGCGAGGGGGTCGGGCTGGCGGTGCGCAAGGTCGACCTGCGCTACCACGAGTCGGCGCTCTACGAGGACGACCTGCTGGTGCGTACACGTCTCGAACGTCTACGCGGCGCCTCGGTGGTCTTCGCCTACGAGGTCCTGCGCGAGCGCGACAGCGCCCTCCTCGTGCGCGCGAGCACCGACCTGGCCTGTATCGACCTGCAAGGCGGACGCGGCCCACGCCCCCTCCCGGAGCACGTCCGGGAGGTCATGGCCGGCGTGGCGCTGGGCTAGCCATGCGAGCGTACGGAGCCAGGCTCCGTACGCTCGTATGGCTTCCGTACGCCCGGGGTTAGCCGGCGGGGCGGTCGTCTGCGTCTTCGCCCTGGGCCAGGGCGACGTCGTCCTGGTCCTGGGTTGCGGCCGGGGCCGGGGTGACGTAGTTGGGCACGATCGGCGGTGCCATGTCGAGCAGGCGATCGAGACAGGCCTGGCAGGGCGTCTCGTCCTCGGGCACGTCGAGCGCCTGGGTGATCGGCTTGCCGCACTGGAAGCAGAGAATGTCCCGCATTCCCCGTCCATCGGCCAGCGCGGAGGCGGGGCTTGAGCCGGCCGTACGATGGCCCCCGGGATGGGCTACAATGCCCCGCTGTGA
>JAJFFA010000177.1 GCA_021776885.1 Planctomycetota bacterium | reverse complement strand
GCACCACCTCGACCACCAGGGCTGCGGGCTGCAGGCTGGCGACGTGCAGGGCGTCGAGCAGCTGCTCGAAGTCTGCGCAGAGCTGCGCTCCGCGCGCCAGCCCCGTGATCTCGGGCAGCAGTGACGGCGGGCCGAGGAACGCCAGTCGCACACTTTCCGGGTCGAGGCCGCGCACGCGCTCGAAGAAGGTGAGCTTGTCGGGCGCCAGCCCGTGCAGGCCGCGCTCGAAGGCCGAGCGCAGTCCGTGCGCGGCCGGTGCGAGTCCGGTCTCCAGGCTGGCGAGGGCGGGCACCCGCTCGGCGCTCGGGCTGAGCGCGACGAAGCGACGTCCGGCTTCGAGGATGGCGTCCAGCCGCGGCACGATCCCCTCCGCCCGCGCCGCGTCGAGCTCCGCGACCGACACGCCGTCGAGGACGATGCAGAGCACCGCAGGGGCCGCCTCTCCCGCGCCCCCGTTCCCCTCGGGCGCGTGCGAGCACGCCGCGCAGAGCAGGGCCAACCCCGCGCTACGAAGCCCCGGCGCGCGGCGCCTCATGCGTGGCCGCGCAGCGCCTCGAGCTGCGCGGGGTCTGGGGTCCCCCCCGACACCACCGCCGCGACCCGCAGGGGGTTTCCGGGGTCGCGCCCTTGCAGGAGCTCCACGGGCAGGCGTCCCTCGAAGACCAGGGCCGGCGCCGCAGCCCCCGCCGGCTCGACCGTCTCTCCGGCGCGCACCAGCCGCGCCTGGGCGGCGTGGATCACGTCGTCGTCCAGGCAGAAGACGCGGTCGATCGTCTCCAGGCAGATCGCCACGTTGAGGCGCCCTGCGTCGAGGGGGCACAGGCCCTGCACGCGGGTCGTGATCTTCCCCACCGGCACCGGGTGACCGGCCGCCAGGCCCAGGGTCAGGGTCGGTGCGCCCTCGGGCTCGACCGCGAACACGTGCAGCACGGGGCTGCCCTCGGCCCGGGCGCGGCGCAGGGCGAGGGACGTGCCCGCCGCCAACCCGCCGCCCCCGACGGGGACCACGACGACCTCCACCTCGGGCCACTCGACGGCGATCTCGCGCCCGACCGTGCCCGCGCCTTCGATGGTGCGCAGGGCGTCGTAGGGATGCACCAGGGTCCAACCGTCGGCCACGCGGCGCGCCGCCTCCTCCTCGGCCTCCTCGCGCGTGTCGCACAGGACGACCTCCGCGGCGTGGGCGCGGCAGGCCTCGATCTTGTTCGGGTAGGCGTCCTTCGGCATCACGATCGTCGCCGGGACGCCAGCGCGCTGCGCGGCCCAGGCCAGGGCACGGCCGTGGTTGCCCGAGCTGCAGGCCACGGCCCGAGCCCCGGGAGCGAGCTGACTGATCTGGTTCCACGCACCCCGCGCCTTGAAGGCGCCGGTGGTCTGGCGGTTCTCGAGCTTCAGGCGCAGCTCGATCCGCGGGTCCCCCGTGTCGAAGGGCTGCAGCGGTGTGCGCGGCAGCACGCCTTCGAGGCGCGCTGCAGCGGAGTCGAAGTCGACCTCGGGGGCCAGGGCGAACCAATCTCGGGTCGGCATGCACGCCAGTGTAGCGGGGGCGACGGGGGACGCGTCGTGGGTCCCCCGCCACGCGCTCAGCGGAACGCGATCGAGAGGGCGTCGCTGGTGTTCGACCCGGCCGGACCGCCGCTGACATCGCGGTACCAGAGCTGGAAGTTCCACGTGCTGCCGGCCAGGAACGCCGCCGACGCCGGGCCCGCGGACAGGGACAGGTCACGCCCGGCGACGCCCGTGCTCGACGCCGTCCACAGGGGATGCAGGAAGAGCACCTGCCCCCCGGCACAGCGCGTCCCGTCCCCCAGGGGCACCTGGATCGTCTGGTCGCCCGCGAAGAGGCGCGCGTGGGCGCCCGGCGGCAGGCCGCTGACGCTGAAGCCCAGGGTGTCGTCCGCGACCAGGGCGCTGCCGGTGGCCGTGAGACTCGCCGCCGCCCCGCTCGAGTTGGGCGTGGCGGCGCAGAAGCGCTGCCCCAGGTCCCCGCTGAGGCACGAGACGGTCGCCGCGCCCGGGGTGCGCGCTTGGTGCGACGTGGCCAGATCGTCGTAGTCGAGAAACTCGGGGCACCAGCGACCGGGGTGGTCGAGGGCGCGGTAGATGCCGGGGGGAACGTCGGCCCCGTCGGGGCCGAGGACCAGGGCGCCGTCGAAGACCACGTCGCCCGCGTCGTCGTCGACCAGGCCCACCAGGTCGAGCACCCCCGCCCCCGGCAAGCCGACGAGCTGCGTGACCCCGTCCCCGTCCGGATCCACGTCCTGGCCCACGAGGGCCAGGAGCGCCGACGGGTCCGTGGTCTGGATCAGGTAGTAGGTCGCGCTGCCGTTCTCGAAGGCGTTCTGCGTCCCGAGCAGCAGGTCACGACCTGGAACCGCGTCGACGCCGGCGACGAAGTAGCCGTCCGCGGGCAGCACCAGGCCGCCCAGGTCGATGACATCGTCCACGATGCCGGTCCCGGTCGACGAGCTCTGATCGCCCTCGACCACGACCAGGAAGCAGTCGTCGAGGGAGCGCCCCGGCGTGCCGACGAGCTCGATGAACTCCTGGTCGTCCTGCCCATCGTGGGAGACGTACAGCTCGTTCAGGTGCAGGTCGCCGCCCGCCAGGCTCGAGGGGGCGGCGAGGGACAGGGCGGCCACGGTGGCCGCGGCCAGGGGAAGACGGCGGAGGGTTCGACGCGTGCGCATGGGTTCGGGTCCTGGTCGTGGGGAAGGGGGAGGCTTCGGCCTCTGCCTTCCGGGACCCTCCCGCTGCGCACGCGGTTGCGCCGGCGCCCGCGAAACTCCGCTCGCGCTACTGCTTCGACAGCCAGTACAGGAAGCGCCCCTCCAGGTCCTTCGAGCGATCCAGCGCGGCACTCGAGAGGGGCACCCCCCCGAAGGCCTTGGCGAAGGCCGCCTCGAGCCCCTCGTCGGTCTGGGCCAGGTTGCGCAGCAGGCTCGCGAAGGCCGCGGCGGACTTCTTCCCGCTGCTCTCGCTCTTCTCCCGCAGCCACCACATGAACGCGCAGCGGTAGGCGCGCAGGAACTCGAGCTGGTCGCCGCGGAACTCCTCGGGCAGCTGCTCCGCGTCGGCGGCCGCCGAGCCCAGGAACGGAGCCTGCACCACGCGCCGTTCGCTCTCGTCATCCGACACGAGCTCGAAGCTGCGCAGCTTCTCGGCCTTCTTGACCTCCGCCGCACCGGCGCTGAGCGCCATGCTCAGGGCCGGCACGAAGCGCTGGCGCCCGTGGCCGTGCTGGCGCCAGCGGCTGGCGGCCGAGTTGACCGCCAGGACACCGCCCGAGGACGCTCCGCCGGGCACGAACACCTCGCGCGCCTCGGTGCGCCGCGAGCGCAGGTCGCCGTCGACCCGCGTCTGGGCCTCCTCGAACAGATCGACGACCAGGTTGATCGACAGCCCGTTGGCCAGGGCCGGCGAGACGCGCCCGCCGTAGGCGTTGTCGATCAGCGAGTTCATCGCGAGCTGCACGATCTGCTGCTGCAGGCCGGTCTCGACCTTGAGGCTCATGCTCATCGAGGACTCGATGTCGTCGGGAGCGTGCCCCGGCGCCGCGAACTCGAAGGCCAGGAGCTTGTAGTGGTCGAGGTAGGAGTTGGTCCAGTCGACGATCGACGGGTCCCAGAAGATGTGCTGCAGCTCCGGGCGCAGCCAGCCCGCGAAGCACAGGAAGCGCACGAAGTCCGGGCGCCGGGGCAGCAGGACCAGGGGCTCGCGCACCCCGGGCTCGCGCGCCAGCCCGAGGGCCGTGCCACGCGCCATGTAGGCGGCGAAACGCTCCCCCGCCCCGCGCACTGCGTCCGACGCTTCGAGGGCGACGTAGAGGTTGGCCCCACCCTTCTTGGCCAGCGCCGCCAGGTCGCTCGCCTTCCAGGACTTGACCCACTTGAGCACGGCCTCGCCGTCGCGGGTGGCGTCGCCGACGCCCTGCGCCCCGGGCTCGAGCCACTCGAGCCAGCGCAGCTGCGCGGCCACGAGGGAGCGCGCGACGGCCACCGTCTCCTCGCACACCGCGCGCTCTTCGAAGGCATGGGCCGGGACCCAGGCGTCGAAGAGTCCCAGGGAGGCCCCGAGGAAGCTCGCCGCGAGGACCTGGTCCAGGTCGAGAGTCTGGGCCGAAGCCTCCTCGAGCCCCATCTGTTCGAGGAACTCGAGTGCGCGCGCCTCGAAGTCGAGGGCGCCGCGGGAGGCACCCGAGCCGCCGGACAAGGGCGTCGGAGGGGCCAAGGGGACCCGGGGAGCAGCCGGGGCAGCCAGAATCGGAGCCGCGGCCAGGGCGATGGCCGGGGCCAAGTGAGAGCGGACGGAGCGCATGGGCAGGAGCGGGGGGAGCGGGGCACGGCGAGGATCGCCGCGGAGCGGGCCCTGTGTAACCGACCGGAGCCGCCCCAGGGACCCGGTTTACGCAAGGCTGATACGGCGGCGCCCAAAACCCACAATCTCGGAAACGCGCGGGCGCTGACGGCAACGGACCCGCGGAAGCCATGACCCCGCCCCCTCCGAACCCCGCCGAACTCCTGTCCCAGGTCTCCTGGGTGCGCAGCCTGGCCGCGCGTCTGGTGCGCGACCGTGCCGCGGTGGACGACGTGGTGCAGGAGGCCTTGCTCGCCGCCCTGCGCGCCCGGGCCCTGCCCCAGGCCGGCTGGCGCCCCTGGCTCGCCGGCGCGGTGCGCAACCTGGGCCTCGCCCGGGACCGGGGCGAGGGCCGGCGCCGGGCCCGCGAGACGCAGCACGCCCGGGGCGCGCCCGAGCGCGGCGTCGCCTCGACGGACGAGCTGGCCGAACGCGCGGAGCTCTCGCGCGGTGTGGTCGGCGCCGTGCTCGCGCTCTCCGAGCACGAGCGCGAGGTGGTGCTCCTGCGCTACTTCGACGACCTCGCCCCGAAGCAGATCGCCGAGCGACTCGGAGTGCCTGGTTCGACCGTGCGCGTACGCCTCTCGCGCGCCCTCGAGCACCTGCGCCAGCGCCTCGAGCGCGAGCACGGCGACGGACGTGCCCTCTCCTTCGCCCTGCTGCCCCTGGCGGCGGCGGCGGACCCGAGGGCCCTCGG
>JAJFFA010000176.1 GCA_021776885.1 Planctomycetota bacterium | reverse complement strand
CGTGCGCGTCGGTGACCACGGCATCGCGAGCGGCCGTCCCGGAGCGACGACTCGGGCGCTGATGGAAGGCTACTGGGAGCTCGCCTGGCGCGAGGCGCGACGCGCACGGGGCTGAGCCGACGACGGGCTAGGCCTCCGTCGGCGGACGCCGCGCTTCGCGCGCCATCAGCACCCAGCCGATGATCAAGAGCAGCCCCCCCAGGGGCGTCACGGCACCGAGGACGCGCGGCGCACCGAGGGCCATGGCGTAGAGCGTACCGCTGAACACGAGGGCCCCGGCGAGGAACGTCGGCGCGCTGCGGCTGGCGCGCCCGCGCAGCTCGCCCAGCATTCCTGCCAGGACGACGGCGCCGGCGGACACCAGGTGGTAGAGGGTCGCGGTCTCCCACCACCCGAGACCCTCGGGATCGACGCGCTCCTTCACCCAGTGCGCACCGAAGGCGCCCAGCACGATGCCCAGCGCTCCCCACAGGGCTCCCACCACGATCCAGTTGTGCTTCACTCTTCCGTCCATGGTTCTACCTCGACGCCGAGACCGTCGGCGATGCGGTTGACGTAGGCGTAGTAGGAGGCCACCTCGCAGATCGCGAGCACGTCCGCGTCGTCGAAGCCGGCACGCATGAGGGCCTGGGCGTCGGCGCGCGTCATGGCCCCCGGCGTGCGCGTCAGCTTCTCGACCCAGCGCAGCATGGCCAGACGACGCTCCGAGAGCCCCGCGTTCTCGTAGCCGTGGTCGAGGCGCGCCAGCAGGGCATCGTCCTTCAAGAGCCGGCGCAGACCGCGCCGATGGTGGACGCTTCAGTAGTGGCAGGCGTTGATACGGCTGACGACGAAGGCGATCAGCTCGCGCTCGACCTTGGGCAGGCTCCGGGTCCCGCGCATCACAGCGGAGTACAGGGTCAGGTGCGCCTCGAGCCCCGCCGGGTGCAGGGAGTGCACGCGCAGGATCTCGTCCAGCTTGCCGCTCGACGGATCGCTGGCGGCGGCGTAGAGCTCGGCCAGGCGGCCCTGGGCCTCGTCGTCGGGCACGCTCCGGATCCAGGTCATGGTGCGAGACCGTAGCGCGGCAGCGCTTCCCGTGGAACTTCAGTCGCCGCGCTTCTCGAGCCGCGTGAACCACATCGGGCCGAAGCCCGTCGTGTCGGGCAGGATCGCGGTGCCGTGGTCCGTGGGTTCGCCGAAGGGCGCCTCGACGCGCTTGACCGAGAGGCCCTGCCCGCGCTTCTTCGAGCGCAGGGTGCGCTCGACCACGCCGTCGTTCTCGTCGCGGACCAGGGCGCAGGTGGCGTAGACCAGGGTACCTCCGGGCTTCAGGGCGTCGACGGCGGCCGCCAGGAGGGCGTACTGGCGCTGCGCGAGCTGGCGCGAGCGCGCGGGGCTCCACTGGCGGCGGGCGCGCGGGTCCGCGAGGACGTGGCGCTCCGAGGAGCAGGGCGCGTCGAGCAGGATGCGCTCGTAGGCCTCGGGCTCGTGCATGCCCCAGCGCGTGCCGTCGTGCCCGGTGACGCGCACCTGCGCCAGGCGCTCCCCGGGGAGCCACTCGGCCAGGACGCGCTGCAGGCGGGCACGACGAGCGGCGGAGCGGTCGTTGGCCACCAGCGCGCCGCTCGCGCCGAGGCCCTCCGCCAGGATGCAGGACTTTCCGCCGGGGGCGGCGCAGAGATCGAGGACGCGCTCGCCCGGCGCCACGCCTAGCGCGTGGGCCACCAGCACCGACGCCGGATCCAGGGCGTACCAGGCCACCAGGCCGCGTGCGTCCCTGGGTGGCGGCGGGAAGGGGGCGCTCGACACGCGCACCGCGGGCAGCTGCGGCAGGGCCGTCCCCAGGGGGGCGTCCGGGACGTCGCCCGGATCCGCGAAAGGATTCGTGCGGATGGCGAAACCCCTCGGCTCCTGTAGGGCCTGCTGGAGCGCGTCCCAGCGGGGGCCGAACAGGCCCTGGTAGTAGGTCTCGAAGTCCACGGGCCGAAAGTTTTTCGGTTCGCTCGGTCCAGGGCCACCCTGCTTCTCGTTTAGCAGGCTGGAGCGGGGTCTTTCCGGCCGATCTCAACCGAGGGTGACGCTCCATCGGAGCCCTCCCCGGCGCGGCTCGTTCTATACATAACCCATACGTGTGGTTGGCCGGCAATTGACCCTGTCCTGGCAGACCTGACCCCGGCCGCTCGGCGGGGGTACACTTCCCTGACCTCCCCGATCGGGGTCCGCCGCCGCTCGCCGCACCACGAACCGCATCATGCTTCTTAACCTTTTTCTCGCCGCCGTTGTGCCCTTTGCGGCGCAACCGGAGCCCGTCCAGGGCACGACTCGACACGACGGTCGCTCCGTCCGTGCCCGCTCGATCCCTGCCGGGCCAAGAATCCAGGAGCGCCAGCGGGTGCGCCGCGGGGGCGCAGCCCTCGCCCGCCCGACCGAAGTCCTGCGCGGTACCCGCGGCGAGATCCTGGGTCCGGCCTCCGACGTCGACCTGACCTTGGGCGGCCAGTTCGCCAATCCGTTCGGCCCGCGCAGGCGCATCCGCCCGGCCGCCGGAAGCGGGGACAACATCTACGAGGTGACCCTGGATGGCACCGGCACCGGCTGGCAAGAGACGTTCCTGATCGGCGCCCCGACGAACCCCCAGCCGTTCGCGCCGCTGCTCGTCATCTTCCACGCCTACTCGCGCACGCCGCTGTCGATCGTCGACGAGACCGACTACTTCCAGATGGCGATGGATCGCGGCTGGTACGTGATCGCTCCGATGGGCGCGCACAAGTTCAACTTCAGCATCCCGTACGCCCAGCAGAACGTGGCCTTCGCCATCGACTGGGCCTTCGACAACCTCATCCTCGACCCCGAGCGCGTCTACGGCATCGGCTTCTCGATGGGCGGCGGCATGGCCACGACCTTCGCGGCGCGGCACCAGGACCCGACCCGTCCGCGCTTCGCCGCGGTCGTCGACCACACGGGCACGGTCTCGATCCGCGACGAGTGGAATAACGTCTCGGACCACAGCGTCCTCGCCCACGAGCAGATGTTCGGCGGCTCTCCGACCGAGTTTCCGTTCCGCTACAACCAGGCCTCGACCATCGACCTGTTCCCGGGCAGCATGATCGACCAGGAGACGGACCTGGCGCGCAACCTGCGCGAGACGCCGACCCTGATCTGGAGCGTGATGGGTGACCCCCTGGGCTACCTCGTGGCGCAGTCGGACCGCCTGCAGGAGCAACTCGTGGCCCGCGGGGGCAGCAGCACGCGCAACGTCGGAACCGGGAGCCTGCACGCCTGGAACACCCTGGACGAGGCCGCGGTGCTCGACTTCTTCGACCCGATCCGCCTGGCGGACACCGAGCCGAACACGGACTACGAGGCCCTGATCGACCGCGACGGTCGCTGGTTCCACTTCGGCATCGTTCAGTCCGCGGCCGGAGCCTTCACCACCCTCGACTGGCGCTACGAGCCGGCCGCGAATCGCGTCGTGTTCCAGAACACGAAGAACCTGGCCCGCATCAGCTTCGACGCCCGCGACCTGGGCCTCGATACGACCCAGCCCCTGAACGTGGTCATCGGCACCCAGCTGACCGAGCCCGTGGCCATCGAGGTGCGCGGCTACACCCAGCGCCCCTCGTCGATCCAGCGCAACAGCCAGCACTCGGCCAGCTGGTCCTTCGACACGACGACGGGCAGCGTGTTCCTGGTCGACTTCAACGCCACCAGCGACCGCTCGTGGCAGATCCT